>JAZRAN010000234.1:0-8749 GCA_045634605.1 Candidatus Stercoripulliclostridium sp.
TAAGGTCGGCTTCAAAGCCAAAATAGTTGTCGCTACCAGCAAGAGAAAGCCTAAAGCCTGCTCTAATATCGTCTACTATTAGGATGATGCCGTTGTCGGTACAAAGTTTTCTTACGCCTTGCCAATATCCGTCTTCGGGTAAAACGTTGTCGATAAAGTTGCCGTGCATATAGGGAGTTCCTATAAAGCAAGCGATATCGTCCTTGTTTTCTTCTATCGTCTTCTTTAATCCTTCCAGGTCGTTGAAGTCGACGTAAAGGGAATTTTTACAATCGTCTATAAGGGTTCCGGGGGTGTCGGGTTTTTGGGTCCAGGGGGCTACGCCGTGATAGTAGTTGTTGACGAAAATTATCTTCTTTTTGCCGGTATAATAGCGAGCTATCATAATTGCAAAAGAAGTTACGTCACCGCCGTTTTTGCAGAAAAACGCCCAATCTTTTTTGACGGTTGCGGTAAGCAATTCCGCAAACTCTACCATAACGTGACTGGGTAACGTCGTGCAGTTGCCCTTTTTGATTTGCTCAAGCGCCGCATTATCTACGTCGGGGTCGCAGTAGCCTACTACGTTGGGTCCATAACCGCACATATAGTCGATAAAACGGTTGCCGTCCACGTCCCACATTTCACTTCCCTTTGCCTTGGAAACAAAGAAGGGATATGCGCTGGAAGGTATCATACAGCCTTCAGCAGGACCTAAATGTCCGTATACACCGCTAGGGATGACTTTGCCAGCCCTATTCATCATTTCAACGTTTTTGGGGTATTTATAAGTCATCTCTTTCTCCTATTGCAAATACTTGGGGACTATGTTTAGTATCTTGTTGACGTTTTCTAGCATTAGCATATGTCCGCGAGTGTCGAGTTTACCGCTAGATACGCAAGCCATACTATCAAGTTCTCCGTCTATCAGTCCTTTAGCTATGTCGATATCGCCAAAAGTCATAAACGCTCTACCACCGTCAAGACCTTCTCTAACGACTCTCATTGCGCCGTTTTCTTTGATGATTGTTGCGTAGCAAACGTCCTTTATACCAAGTACGATTTTGCCGTCCAAGACTCTATTCATTGCGTAACGAGCAATTTCATCGTGGTTGCCGACTTCACAGATGCCCGATGCCATTGCATAGAAAGAAAGGATGGTGCAAAGGTCTCTTTCTTCCTTGCTCGCAAAGCTCTTTGCGCGCATTATAGCGCTCATTTTGTCCGTCAAACGACTAAAAGGACTACTTGGACTACCCATGAATTTTAGCGTCTTAAAAAGGCCCTTGACGGGTATGGGCATACCAGTGCCGTCTACTACCTTATTAAAGCTTTCGGGGGTAGGACAATAAAGGTGGATATCTACCTTTCTCTTATCGTAGGGAATTACGGAAACCTTTCCGCCCTTGAAGATTACCAAGCCGTCCGGTCCGCCTTTGACGTGGAAACGGACGGTGATATCTTGCGCTTTTGCTATCTCTCCGGCTTCTTTGTCGTACTCGACAAATTTTTCCAGAGTTCCTATTGCGGCGTAAAAGTTAACGTACGCCAAAGTTTTGGTATCTATTGCCATAGTCTTCTCCTTGTTTTAAGAGTACGCTAGGTAAAGATTATCTCTTCTTCCTTCTCTTACCGTAGTAATATACTGCGCTGGTGTCGCCGACTCTTTCTTCAGGACGAGCAGGGTTGGAAGGTGGCGGCGCGTTGCCCTTGGGTATTCTCGTAATACCACGGCGTTGTAGCGCATTCTTGTGGTCGCGGTTGTATGCGCGTAGGAACTTGCGTCTTCTTATAGCAACCAATAGAACGATTACTACGAATACTACGAACATTGCTACTACTGCAAAGGTAATATAGGTTAGTAGCGTTGCATCGATTTCTATTCCTGCTACGGAGCCGTAAATCTTTTCGGGCTCTTCTCTCACTACAACGTTAGCCGTGGTAGCAAGAACGTAGGTGTCTAGTTGAGTGGAAGTAAAGTATACGCTCTTACCATCGCGGGCGCGCATTACGTTCTTTACGGGAGATAGCGTGCCGTCTGCGGATAATCTATATACTGCAAAATATACGTACTCGGTGTAGTCGATTTCGCCTTCGCTCGGTATGGGAAGAGTAATGGTGATTTCGCCGGTGTCGAATTGTGAGCCGTAGCCGGTTAGTCCGAGCTTATTGATGGAGATAATCTTGCGGGGGTTACCTTCACTAACGGTTTCGTATAAGGTCTTTTGAGCGTTAAGGAACAGCTCGGTGGTTTCCGCATAATTTACGACTTCCAGCGTTACGCCGATACTTTCGCCTACCAAGTGGTCGCCGTCAATAGAAATGCCGGTGCTTTCGTCTTGTAGGAGATATACTTCACAAATTCTCTTTAGCTCGATTAGTTTGGTGTATAGAGTTGCTTTGAATACTGCTTTTTGGTCGTTAGAAAGTGATTGATATGCATTAAATACACGGATAACCGCTTGATAATCGCCTTCTTCTACGATATTGGTTGCGGGGAGCGCTACTACTTCCTTTTGTAGATTTCTAACAACCGTCATATGCGTGTTGAGTTCGCTATATTCGGTAAGGAGTTTGTTGTAGTAGGTTTCGTATACGCCTTCTCTAATCTTGTCTTGTTGCCACTTGGGATATACGATTAGCGGGTCTGCGGAGATGAAGTACGCTAGGTATTTTTCCATTTCCGGATAGTCGCTGACAAGGTCGAAGCTTACCTTTTGGTTTATGCGAGTTAGGTATGCTTGATAGTCTGCTACTTCTTTTTCCAAAGTTGCAAGTCTGTCCCAAAGTCTACCTATGGTAGTAGAGAAGTATTCGGAACGAGAATCGCTCAAGCTACCGCTATTCAAAGCGTCGTTATAAGCCGTTTCAAACTCGGTTAAGCGCTTGATGTGGTCGTCGTTGATTTGGATGTTGTTTACGGTAAGGTCGAATACCGTCATATAGAACTTTAGTTCTGCGATATTGCCCGCAAGGTCTTCTATTACGATATGAACAAGACCATTGTTGGAGTTATCAACGGAGTCGGTTGCTATAACGTGTCCGTTGGAAAGCGGGAATCCGTTGTACATTGCGCTCTTAAGATTTGCTTCGGTGAAGGTAATCTTTTGGTCAATGTAGTACTTGAACGGAGCGTTAAAGTTGTCGGGGTTATTGATTATCTTGCCTGCGTGGATGATGGGCGGGTCTTTGTCGATATTTACTTGGAATTCCTTTTCTACAACAAGACCGGATCCGGAAGTTGCGTTAACGATAACGCGAGAAATTTCCTTGATGGAAACGGGAGTGCCTTCCGCCCAATTCTTTACGGGCTCGTCGCCTATTACGATAGTGTAGGTTACGCCGGAAACGGGAGTCTTATCTACTACTCTGGAAATTAGTACTTCGTCCGCATTAGTCCATACGCCGGAGTCTATCTTTTGACCGGTAGTGATGCCGTCTCTGAATACTTCGCCCTTTAGGGTAAAGTCGGGAGCTACTTTGTCTATCTTTAGGGTGATATGCTTTTCATAGGTCTTTAAGCTTGCCTTTGCTTGCGCTCTAATAATCAAACTCAAAGTGCCGTTTCCTTCAAATCCCAAGATTTCATCGGTAGTAATGTACGCGCCTGCCATCTTTTCGAAACTGGCGGTGCCGTCTACTCTATAAGTATACTCTACGCCACCGGGGTTTTCCGCTATGGGAGTAATGCGGATATGGATGGTTTCGCTAAAATACTTGGAAAGTTCTTCTTCACTGATGATACCTTGAGTTGCGGTGCTTAACTCGACTGCAAACTCGGGGGATGCGGAGTCTATTCTTATGATGACGCTCTCTCTAATTTCATATTCGGAACCGTTTCTGTTGGTAATCTTGAATCTTACGGTCTTCTTCAAGTTGCCGACTATAACGAATTCTTCTTCTATGGGCGTGCCGTCTGCGGACGGGGGCATAAAGGAGATGGTTTGATAGGTAGTACCGCTTACGTTTACTTCTATCGCTCTATCTTCTACCTTTTGCCAAGGCTCGCCGTCAAGAGAGTACCAAATATATGCGGAAGATTGTGATTCGATAGCAAATTGGATGGACGCTCTGTCTTGAGTCCAATTGTATTCCAATACGCCTTCTTCGGAGCCTATCGTTCCACCTTGCAACGTTGCCTTTAGGGGTCTAGCGGAGTTTTCTAGTTTTACCAGTACTTTATAGGGAGTACTTCTTCTCATTCCGTTGTCGGCGATTATCCAATAGTATTGCTCGTTTGCTACGAAGGTGAACTTATTGGAGCCGAGTTTGGTCCATACGTTAGCGTCTTCTAATTCGTCGCTTCTGCTTTCGCCATCAAAGGTGGTTGCTCTATAATAGTAAGTTATGGGTGCTTTTTGTCCGAATACCGCACCGTCGTTTTCACTCGTTTGAGCGTAGGTTACGTCCTTGTTGGAATAGATAGTGAATAGATTGTTTACGCTATCGTATACGTTTTCGCCGGCAAGTTGTCTTACTGCGTACAAGGGGTTAGGAGTAGAAGTATCCATCTTTACTTCGCAAGAAAGCGTGGGACTTGCGTGACCTGCAACGTTCAACGCTCTAAAGTAGATGGTGCCGTTAAAGCTCTTAAAGGTGTTTTCGCTATCTAGGCTATGCAAGCTATCCGCATAATCAACAAGGTTTTCTACGCCTTCGAATTCAAAGTCAACTTTGTTGTTTAGCGTGCCGGGGATGGTTATCCAAGAGCCGTTTTCGGAAAGCTTATATTGATATTCCTTTACGGAAATGCCTTCTATGGTATCTTGGTGCAAATTCAAAGTAAAGCTGGGAGCGCTACCTACCCATTGGTCTTCCGTACCTAGACCGCTATAACTTACTTCGATAGCAAAGTCGCGTACGTCGTATGCGATACTAAAGTATTTAACTTCGGTTATGCTCTTGAATCCGTTGGTGTCTTGCGCCATACTTTCCAAATAGAAAGCATACTTGAAATATCCGTTACCGCCTTCTTCCGGCATTTTGATGATAAATGAGAATTGGTCTTGTCCTTCTTCTGCTACGAATAGATTATAGGAGCTAAGGGCTGCTGCAGGCTCATCACCGGTAAAGGTTGCATAGTAGAAATTAAAGTGCTCTCTTACGCTAACGCCTGCGGACAAATAGTTGTCGGGTAACTCGTTATGGTTTGTCACAAAGGTTACCTTAAGGTCGTTTGCTACCATCAAACCACTGTCGTCCTTGTCTACGTTTTCTTCTATTACGTTGCCTTGATTGTCGATACTGGAAACGATAATTTCTTCAAAAGTAATATCTCTGGTATCTACGTTGACTTGACAAGAGATTTCTTCGTATAGACCTGCGCCACTTACCAAACGGAATACGTAATTACCGCCCACTGATACTACCTTAGTAAAGGAGCCGTTTTGTTCCGTCATAGCAACGCCGGATACGATTCCTTCTATTACGGGATAGCAATTTATGCCGGAAATAAGTTCTGCGGGGGTAATAGTAATTAGCACTTCGCCGTTTGCCCAATCACTTTCGTTAAGGACTATGCCGGTGCCGTTGATGGTTGCTACTACGTCTGCGCTGGGAACTACTAGGTCGAGTTTGAGTTGCGTCGTGCGTAGAGAAGTATTTTCTACGGATACGCCGTCTTGTATTACGGTACCGCTATCCGCTTGGTTGTTAGCTTTGTCGCTTACCTTGAAAGAATAACTTTGGTTTGCTAGGTTAGTGTCGATTTGTACTTTGTACTTTACGCTCTCGCCTATTACTTCTTCGCTAACTACGGAAAGGGTTTTGGCGGTGTCGGGAGCGCCGGTTACCATACCTTGAATTTCATATTCGCCCGCTATTCCTAAAACTTTGGGTAAAGTAAAGTATACGTCGATTGCTTGGTTGAGCCATCCGGTGCCGTTTGCGTTTAGTTTGCCAATTTCCATTTTAACGTCATAGTTGCTTTCCAAAACGGAAACGGTAAACGCATAATCATCTTGATATCCGGACTTGGAAATAATTCTAAAGTAATAGGTTTTACCTATTATATCTTCGCCGACGGGAGACCATTGATAGTTGCCGGTGTTGTCTTTTAGGTCCTTGTACGATACGCCGTCTTCACTATAAAAGTAAGAGATATCGTTGCCTTGTTGTTGCTTGCTTTCGTTAGTGATAGTAAAGGTTACGGCGTCGCTTGCATATCCGTCCGCGCGGACTTCTGCGCCGTGCTTATCTACCGCTACAACCTTGATTGCAGGCTTAACTTTGTCTATACGCGCTATGTAAGGCGTTTCCGCATAGTCTACGCCGGAGTTGGAAACCGCATAGAATCTTACGTTGGTTACGCCTTCGTTAGAAACGATATATGAGTACTTGTCGCCGTGCTTTTGTACTTGATAGGTTTCTATTTGTCCGCCCGCTACCCATACGTCGCAATAGTAGGTTGCGCCCGATGCTACGGGAGCATTGGTTATAACGTACTCGATGTCGTTCTTTGCCCAATCTTTTTGGTGGTCAACGCCTGCTACCTTAGGCTCTACCGTAAACTTGGGAGATGCGCCGTCATAGTAGAAGTTTAGTTCGTTTGCATCATAGTAGATGGGTTCGCCGGGAGTTGCAAAGGAAGTTGAATATACCGTGATTTTTCCTTCAAAAGAAACTATTCCGCTTTCGGGGTCGGGAATAATTGCTTCGCCGTAATAGGAAGAAGTCGCACTACCTTCTTGCGTAACGGCCTTTTTGACAAACTTGACGGGTTGGAATTCGCTACCTGCGCTTACGCCTTCTTCATAGGTGATGGCGCCGTCTAATTTATAGTAGAAATTAGCGTTATCAAATTCTCCGCCATCGTTGGTAACAACCAACTTGATGGGAGATGATATCCAATTCTTGGTAGCAGAGTTAAAATCGTAAACAGCGGTCGTTCCCCTATTGTCATAGGTCGCTCTCAAAGAATCAATCTTATAAACTTCATCGGAAACGTTTACGTCCAAACGAAGGTCTATCATTTCATCGGAATAGAAGAAAGGTCCGCTACCCGTAGATTGACCGCTACGGAAGAACATATACTTGTGGTATATGCCACCGTTGCTTTCCGCTTCGTCACGAGCAACCGTGTCGATATAGATGGTGCCTACGCCGTTGCCTTGTTCGTCAACTTCATAGTCGGTAGCCTTTGTCCATACGTCCACGTCTTCTATGCTGGGAGTTTCCGCAACGCCGTACCAAAAACTCTTTTCATTAACACCGTTCTTGTTTTTGAAGGTGAGTTTGAATTGAGGATATTGCTCAACGGACGTTACCCTTAGGTAAGTTCCTTGACGATAATTGCCCGTATTGACGTCAAAATCGTACTCGGTTTGTAATTCCGTACTCTCTTCTGCTTGCGCAGTAAGACTTATCGCTTGTACGCTCGCAAAACAAAATGCGAACAAAACGAGCAATATAACAACGGAAAACTTAATTAGTGCGTGTTTTTTAGAGAAAATGGTCTTTTCCATCATAACCTCTCAGTTTTCACAGTATACGCATTGATGATAGCATATTATATAATAAAATCGCAAGCGCGCACGCGAAGTTTTACTTTAATTATACGCTCGCGGTGGCGCGTGCGAGCGCGTTATGCCCATACTACGCCCACGCGTCTAACTACGCGTACATACGCTTAGGCCCACGCAATCAAATCACGCGCCCACGCTCACGCCCATGCTTACGCCCATGCTTACGCCCAAACTGCGCGCAAACAATTAAGTTTTTAGCGCACGAGAAATTTAATGAATTTTAAGGAATATCGTTTCCGTTTTCGTACAAGTATGTATCCTGCTAGCGAAAAAAGATAAATTTATTTGAAAATTTTTAAAAATTTTTAAAAAAAGTGTTTACAAATATATCCTTTGTAAATATAATGTATCCGTCATAATACAAAACCTAACCACGTTCAAAGGAGTTAAAATGGCAAAATTTAAGAAATGTCCGCGTTGCGACCTAAACTACATCCCGATTGACGAAGATTACTGCTCCATTTGTAAAGAAGAACTTAGGGGCATAGTTACCATTGATAGTGATGATGAAACAGATATCGAAGAAGGTCTCTGCCCTCGTTGCCGTGAAAATTACGTTAACGAAGGCGAAAAGTACTGCGAACAATGTTTGAGAGAACTAGAAGCAGAAAAAGAAAAGAGCGCCCACGATGATTATTGGGAAGAAGAAGAAAAGGTAGAAGACGGCCTACTCGAAGACGATATGATACTCGACGATGACGAATTCGTAAGCTTTGCTTCCCTAGAAGACGAAGAAGACTTTGAAGAAGAAGACGACTATTACGAAGGCAACGATGAAGACGACTTCGAAGTTGTAGAAGTTGGCGATTACGATGAAGACGAAGACGAAGAAGACGAGTACGACGACGATGACGATAGTAACTACTAAAAACTAACTTAAAGACAAAAGCCACCCGATTGGGTGGTTTTTTTAGCGTTGCAAGTGCGGAGCACGGAACGCGGAACGCGGAACGGCTTCGCTATGTTATACTACGCTCACAAGGAAGAATGCGTTGCAAGTGCGGAGCGCGGAACGCGGAACGCGGAACGACTTCGCTCCATTACTCTTCGCTCACAAGGATTAATAAATTATAAACCTTTTTCACTTCTTTCCTTGTGAGTGGAGTAAAACGAAACGAAGCAATTCTGAATTCTGCATTCTGAATTCTGCATTTTGCTCGTCAGATGACGAGCAACCCCGTTCACAAAAAAACCACCCAATCGGGTGGCTTTTGTCTTTAAGTTAGTTTTTTGTAGTTACTATCGTC
>JAZRAN010000235.1:0-1754 GCA_045634605.1 Candidatus Stercoripulliclostridium sp.
TGTCCCGAGTGCTTTGGCCTTGGTATGAAACACGAAGTCGACCCGACGCTAGTCGTTAGGGACGATACTCTTTCCCTTCGTCAAGGCGCAATAAGAGTGTCCGGTTGGTCGATTATGGATATGGGCAAAATGATGACCAGACAAGTGGAAGCGTTGTCAAAGAAGTACGGCTTTAGTATGGACGTGCCCTTCAAAGATTTGCCCGAAAGAATTAAGAATATAATATTTTACGGTAGCGGTGAAGACACCATAGAAATGGAGTGGCAAACCCAAAAGTTTAATACAGTATATAACGCTCCGTTTGAAGGCATCATAAACAACCTTAACAGACGTTACCGTGAAACTCAATCGGAAGGCGTTAAAAAGGACCTTGATAGATTTATGAGTTTTTCGCCTTGCAAGCTTTGTAATGGCAAAAGGCTAAAAAAGGAAGTGCTTGGCGTTACGGTAGGTGGTCTTAATATAGCAGACCTAAGCGATTTGAGCATAATAAAGCTAATAAAATTCTTTGATGAATTGACTCTTAGCGAAAGGGATAAGATGATTGCAACTCCTATTTTGAAGGAGATTAAGGCAAGGCTAAACTTCCTAAAAAACGTTGGTCTTGGTTACCTAACGCTTTCTCGTGGAGCGGCGACGTTGAGTGGCGGTGAGTCGCAAAGAATTAGGCTTGCAACACAAATAGGCTCCGGGCTTATGGGCGTGCTTTATATATTGGACGAGCCGAGCATAGGACTGCACCAAAGCGATAACAGAAAGCTCCTTAACGCTCTAATCAACCTTAAGAATTTAGGCAACACACTCATTGTCGTAGAGCACGATGAAGACACCATAAGGTGCGCCGACCACATAGTAGACATAGGACCGCGAGCGGGCGAAAATGGTGGCAAATTGGTAGCTGAAGGTACCGTTTCCGACATAATTGCTTGTCCCGAGTCCATAACTGGCGACTATCTGGCGGGCAGGAGAGAAATAAAAGTTCCCACGGAAAGAAGAAAGGGCACGGGCGAATTTTTAAGAATTAAAGGCGCAAGACAAAACAACCTAAAGAACGTAGAAGTCGCTTTCCCCGCAGGCAAGATTACCGCAGTAACCGGAGTTTCCGGGAGCGGTAAGAGTAGCCTTGTCAACGGCATACTTTATCCAAGACTTGCTAACGCTCTCAACGGAGCGGAGCAGTACGAAAGCAAGAACTACGATGAAATCACGGGCATAGAGAATTTTGACAAAGTAATACAAATTGACCAATCTCCCATAGGTCGCACTCCACGTTCTAACCCTGCAACCTACACCGACGTGTTTACGCCCATTAGAAATCTGTTTGCGCAAACGCCCGATGCAAAGGCTAGGGGATACAATTCATCAAGATTTTCCTTTAACGTTTCCGGCGGTAGATGTGAAAGTTGTAAGGGCGACGGCATACTCAAAATAGAAATGCACTTCTTGCCCGACGTTTACGTGCCTTGCGAAGTATGTAACGGAAAACGCTACACGCAAGAAACGTTGGAAGTAAAGTATAAGGGTAAGTCGATTTTCGACGTCCTTGATATGACGGTCGATACCGCTTGCGAATTCTTCAAAAATATGCCGAGCATTTATCCTAAACTAAAGTGTATGCAAGACGTTGGACTAGGCTACATCAAACTTGGTCAACCGTCGACAACTTTGAGCGGTGGCGAAGCGCAAAGAGTAAAGCTGGCAACGGAACTTTCCAAACGTAACACGGGTAAGACGATTTATATCTTGGACGAGCC
>JAZRAN010000236.1:0-4487 GCA_045634605.1 Candidatus Stercoripulliclostridium sp.
ACAACTTGCTTGTCTTCCTAAGACCGCTTGGCCTCCGACTTCTCTTGGCGTTACCGACCAACACAGCCAAGTACAACTTTACACCGAAGGTCCGTTTGACAAGGTTGTTACTATCGTTGGCGTAGAAAACTATCGTAAGGAAGTCGTTATTCCCGGCGGGTGCGAAGATTTCCCAAGCGTTTCTTTCTTGAGCGGTCATACTCTAAACGAACTTATTACTTCCGAAATGTTCGCAACCGAATATGCTCTTACCAAGAACAACCGTCTTAACAATATGATTACTTTGCCCGAAGTTAACGCTCATACCATTGGACAACTTATGTTCTTCTTCATGCTTGAAACCGCATACCTTGGAGCAATGTTCGACATTAATACCTTCAACCAACCCGGCGTAGAAGAAGGCAAGAATGCAACTTACGCTCTTCTAGGTAGAGCTGGCTACGAAGCTAAGGCAGAAGAACTTAACTCACGTCCCCAAAAGAGTGAAAACTATATTATCTAATGCTAGAAGTTAAAGAACTAAAACAAACTTATTTTTACGGAACTAACGCCATAAACGGCGTTAGTTTTGTGCTTAATGACGGAGAAAAACTTGCCGTCCTTTCTAGAACGGGTGGTGGCAAAACGTCTTTGATTAAGTGCATAGCCGGTTTATTCCCCGCAGACAGCGGGAGTATCGTTCTTGATAGCAAGGATATAACAAAACTTAAAATTAAAGATAGGGACGTAAGACTCGTTTACGACGACGGTGGCTTGATAAGAAAACGAAGCGTAGCGTATAATCTTACTTATCCCCTAAAACTAAGGAAAGTGGAAAGGGGAGAAAGGCTCAAAATAGCCTATGGAGTAGCCAAAGAGTTTGGGCTTGAACCCTTTTTAAAGGAGCCGACGTATAGGCTCTTTACGCCTGAAATAATCGCTCTAGCGCTTGCTCGCCTGGAACTTAGGGAAAGTCCGTTAACTCTCATTGACGACGTGTTCTCGCTTGCTAATGGTCAAGAAAGGAAAGAACTATTTTCAAAGTATCTACCAAGGCTTAAAAAAATAAGCGGAAATGCAATCTTTGCTACGGACTCCGTTGAAGAAGCATTTTCGTTTGGCGACAGAGTTATGGTTTTGAGTTCGGGGTACCTTGAACAAATCGGCACTCCAACCGAACTTAAATTTAAGCCCAATAGTTTGTCCGTTGACGTTATCGTAAATCCAAATAAAAATAGACGAATAGTCGCAGTAGTGGACGGCATGGTCGATTTTTACGGACTAAAAATTAAACTTCCAAGCGATTACGTATCGGACGAGATATTCATCAGTTATGAGTTAACAAATAGTGAAATCGGAAGTGAATTTGATGCTGAATATGAAGTTTACGAAGGAACTAACGTTTGTTATCTCGTTAATGCAAACGGAGAAAAAGTGTTAAAAGGCGAGGGAACAAACAAGCGTTTTGTAAGCGTAGATACAAATTCACTCAAGCTTTTTGATAGAGTTAGCGAAAAAGTATTGACTTTTGAGTTAATCTAAATTTATAATAATTACATAAACAACCTGTATCGATGATGCGTTCGGAGAGTAAGTTTGTAATAATATGGTTTATTTTTACTATGCTATTATAGTCTCTTTCCGTACGTGAAGGAGACTTTTTTATGGATAAAATTGGAGTAATAGGCATAATTATTACCGATAAAAGCGTTGTTCCTGCCGTTCAATCATTGCTTTCCGAGTATGGCGATATTATTTTAGGTCGCATGGGAATACCCGACAGAGCGCACGGAATACACGCTATTAGTATCGTAGTAGAAGGTGCAAACGAGAAAATATCTGCGCTAAGTGGCAAACTAGGTAGAATCAAAGACGTAGTTGTAAAAAGCGCAGTGACAAATATAGAATTATAATAAAAAGGAAGTGTGAATTATGAAAAAAAGATTTTTACTAACCATTGTTACTCTAGCACTTATAAGCGCGCTTGCTTTGTTTACTTTGGTAGGTTGTAAAGTAGATGACAACTCCAATGAGCCTATTGAAATTAACGTATGCGTTCCTGATGGAAGTCCTGCAATTGCTCTTGCAAAACTTCTTAAAGATAAGCCCGAATTCGATGGATATAAAGTTAACTATGAAGTAGTCACCGGCTCGGAAGGAATAGGGGCAAGACTTGCAAGCGGTCAAGCAACTATTGCAATTGCTCCCACGAACGCAGGCGCAACTCAATACAATAAGAATAACGGCAAATATAAACTTGTAGCTACCGCCGTTCAAGGCGCTCTTTATATGGTAGGAAAGGGAGAAGTTGTTGGTAATAGCATTCAAGAAAAGCTATCTTCCCTAAAAGGTCAAACCGTATATAATATCGGTCAAGGCGCGACTCCCGACTTAACGTTCAAATATATTTTGGATTATTACGATATTCCTTATCAAGCCACAGACGTTGAAAGTAGTGAATACGTTGCTCTACAATACGTAAGCGCAGGTAGCGAATTGATACCTATGCTAAAGCAAAATAAAGCAAAATATGGCATTATGGGTGAGCCTGCAGTAACTAAAGCGAATGCAAACGCAGGAACTACTACGCTATTCTCTATTCAAGACTTATGGAATAGCGTTACCAACACTAGTGGTGGATTTCCCCAAGCAAGCGTATTCGTTAATAGCGCAATACTCGATGGATCACACAACGAATTTATAGGCGCATTCCTAAACAAGCTGGAAGAAAGCGCAACTTGGGTACAAACTAACGGCGTAGAAGCGGGTACGGCTCTTTCGGAAGCAGGATCAACTGCCCTTAACGGCCTAAATAACGCTATAATAGCAAAATGTAATATTCAAATAATAAGAGCTAATTCCGCAAAAGCAAACGTAAACACATATTTGACCGCACTGTATGGTTTTAATCCCCAAACCGTTGGCGGTAGCGTACCAAACGATGCATTTTATTACGCAGTATAATAATGAAAGAACTAGTCCAAAAGGTTAAAAAACTTAATTTGACGAACGCGCTCTATCCCGTAATTGGGGTAGGGCTGTTCGTGCTTGTTTGGTTTATAGTAGCCAAAATAATAGGAGTTGAAATGATACTTCCAACGCCTATTGAAGCAATGGAAAGATTGTTTGCGCTACTAGGAACAAGTGACTTTTGGCTAGCCGTTTCCGGAACGCTGGGTAGAGCTCTTTATAGCTTTGTATTATCGAGCGTTTTTGCAATTATTCTTGCGGTAGTATCTTACGTTTTGCCCGTAGTTGCTAAAACACTTAGTCCTATAGTAGTAATACTAAGATCGGTTCCGACTATGTCGATTATACTTCTTGCTTTAATTTGGCTTGATAGCAAATCGGCGCCGATTCTAATTGCCTTTTTGATACTATTTCCACAACTTTACTCATCTTTTCTTAGCGCTCTTAACGGCGTTAGTGAAGAACTCATTGATATGAGCAAAGCGTATAAAGTGCCCGTTTTTAAACGCATAATGGGGCTTTATATTCCGGAAATACTTCCATCTTCGCTTGATGCAATGAAATCTAGCGTTTCATTTGGCGTTAAAATTACTATTGCAGGCGAAGTTCTTGCTCAAACCTTTAACTCAATGGGGGTTAGTATGCAAATCAGCAAAAGCTACTTTGATACCGCCGAGCTTTTAGGTTGGACGATAATGGCTATTTTATTGAGTTATGGTTTGGAAGGAGTGTTTAGCTTAATAAAATACTTTGCGGTTAGGAGAAAGGTATGAGAATTATAGACGTTTCTAAAAAGTACGGAGATAAAACAATATTCGATAGGTTTAATCTTGACGTAGAAAAAGGAAAAATAACCGCAATTATGGGTAGGTCGGGAATAGGCAAGACGACTCTATTAAAAATTATTGCGGACCTTACCGACTATGAAGGAAAGGTAGAAAGTAGTGGAGAGATATCGTACGTCTTCGGAGAAGCATCATTGATTTCTTCACTTACCGTCAAGCAAAACTTGGATTATGCCGTTTCTCACGTTATAAAAGATAAAACGGAAAGAAATAATGCTATTTTGAGCGTCTTAAAGGAACTTGAGTTAGAAAATGAACTCAATTCTTATCCCCGCAAACTTTCTACGGGTATGGCGCAAAGGGTAGCTTTAGCTAGGGGGTTCTTGTATCCGTCAGACGTGCTTATTATGGATGAGCCTTTTAGGGGGCTTGACACGGCGTTAAAAACACGCCTTCAAAAATATTTTTTAGATTTACTTTCAAAAAACAATAAAACTGTGTTACTTATAACGCACGACGTAAACGAAGCATTACTTCTTGCAGATAGAATAATAGTTTTTGAAGGAAATCCTATAGAAATAACTTTTGATGAAAAAATAAAGCTTGATAAAGAAAAGCGAAGTTTATCCAGTCCGGAAATTGCTTCAATTGGAGATAATTTGTTAAACGTTTTGCAAAATGCAAATTAAATTAAGTCGCTAGTCGACTTTTTTTATTGACTAAATTACTTTTATAAAGTAATATAATTATGTA
>JAZRAN010000237.1:0-4764 GCA_045634605.1 Candidatus Stercoripulliclostridium sp.
AAAGCCTGCATAGTATAGCCAACCATAGAGTTCCGGAGTAGCAACCTGAACGGTTGCCCCTACCTTGATAGTAGCAATTATGAAGAATACTAGGCTAACGAGCGCTCCGCCTACGCCTACTATAATATGGCCTTCGTATGCCCATCCACCCCACTTGTTGTTAAAGGGGAGATTCCAAACTGCATCGGGATGTCCGTCAAACAAGATACGAGCCTTTGTTTCGCCCTTGGGCTTCTTTATTGCGGTAACGTTAGTGCCCGTTGCTTCCGGGAACAAGAAGTCAACCAATTTCTTATAGAAACCGAATTGAATAAACATTACGATAAAGCCAAAAACGGTTAGCGCCACGCTTGCAAGCGGTACGAAGAAATAAGTAACGTAACTTAGCAATACGCAAGTAATAGTTATATATATCCAACCGAAGAATGCGTTGGGATTTTCCTTAAAACTTTCTATCGTTACCCTTTCGCATCCACATTCGTTCTTAAGAACGTCCGCCATATATTCGCATGCCACCTTTTCTCCTTCCGAACCGGGCGCGCGCTTGGGCATATCTTTGCATATATGGGTGATTTCATCAACCATATACTTTGCCGATTGTTGCTTTTCCGCTATGAGTTTAGAAAACATTTTCTCTCTCCTTTCTCCATAAAGTTATTATATTTTACCACATAAGCCCTTATTTTACAATAAGGAAGTCTACTTCTCGTTAAAAAATTCGACAAAATCTACTTGTCCGTCGTAATATCTTTCGCCTTTGAAGTTTTTAAAGTTGAAAATCGTAGCCGTCCTACCACGCTTGCAAGAAATTTTTCGCACGTAAGGCAAGTCGGGAGCGCCTTGATAGTCGGTAACGACAAGTTTTTTATAGGGAAGTTTATCAAACCTTTCCATCAGGTCGGGGTATTCCCAAGGCAAGCCCGCAACCATTACTCTAACGTCATCGTAATTTACCCTTTTTGCCCGGCTTACCCATTTCTCGATTGCTCGTTTAGTAATATGATAATGCACGCAATAAATTTTTACGTCGCCAAGCATTAAAACGGGGTACAAATGCCCTTCTCTTTTAGTTTTTACGGGAGTAAGGGACATATAGTAAGGAAGATTTTCCATCATCTTCAAAAAGTCGTCAAATCTAATATATACGTTGACCGTAGGGCTATTGAATCTTACCCCCAAATCCGAGCAAACGACTCCACCAAGACAAGAGGAAGAGAACAAAGAGAAATCTTTATTAACGAGTCTTGCGCGCTCTTCCTTTTCTAACGGAGCGCGTTTTCTTCCACCTATTATTCTTCTTATCAGGTAAATGGGATGTTGCATATTAATACTTTTCAAAAAACGCTTGCAACTTGGGTAAAAGTGGCTCGGAACCAAGTAACTTGTCCAATAATTTTCCAACGAAAGCAATAATCGGAGAATTAATAATAGTCGTTATTAGGGTTCCTAAACCAAGACTATGGAAACTCGTTTTATATATTTCCGACCAATTAAAAGTCTTTACATCATCAAACAAAGTTAACGCTAAAACGACTGCTATTAGTAGCAAACTTACGTCGTAAACAAGCTTGACCTTATTGATACCAAGTTTGTAACATAAAGAAACTTCTTTGACAAAAATATCATATGACTGTACGGGAATATATGTACGGAAAAAGCAGGCTACCCCCGTTGCCGTTATTACGTCGCCAACTATTAGCATAACGTAACGCAACCATATTTGCTCAAATGGGTCCGTGCCAAATAGGAAAAGCCATAAATCTAAAACGTAGCCGTATATTACGCCTACTACTATGGTTATAAGATAACTTAATTTTACTTTACCGACTACTGCGCAAAGAAGAATCGCAAAGAATGCTTGTACTATGTATTCTACTACGCCTACCGTAAAAAACGGAACAAGCTCCGCTATTGCATCATAAATAATAAAAGCGGGCGCAGCTATCATACTAACTCCCAGGTCCGCTTTTTTACAAACGGATACACCTATGGAGATTAGTATTATTCCTAAAAACCAATAGAGCTCTCCGCCTTTCTTGAATTGTGTTAACTCTTTTCTCATATGCCGATTATAACATATTATAGTATTATAATCAAACGTATTCTCCTACTCTCAAATGAGCATATACTCTTTTTATACCCCTATTCCTTTTGAGTAAGCGTGCTTATGAAGTAATTTATGGTCATTGCTATATTGTAGATTGAGAAAAGATAAATTTGCGCAGGGGCGGAACCGTGACAATAACTATTCGGGTCGCTTATCTTCACCAGAGCGAATACGCCACTAATTATTATAAAGCATAGCACGCCAAGCGAAATATAGAATTGACGCATATTACGTTTATAAAGCGTGATAGTCATAATAATTAACGTAACTAAAAAACCGAATATGCCAACTGCGCAAAATCCCGTATGGATAGAACGTAGCATTTGTACGTTGGGGTCCGGCTCGTTGTAAGCGGGAATTGCTATTCCTATTATCAAAAGAAGACAACTAACCGCCGTTACGCTAAAAAATACGGCTTGCCACTTTTTAGTATATCCCGCCGCATCGACGGTCATCTTTGTCGCATATAGGAAACAAGCAAAATCAACTGCTCCCCACAATAAGACCAGCCAAAGCAAATTTTCCGGCCAAGCGAGTCTGGAAAGAGAGTTATAAAGCGCGCTTTGCTTTCCGCTAGAAATGACGATTATGCTAAAAATCGGCACGACTATAAAAGCATAGATGAATAAAACAATTTCTTTTACTTTTTGATTTTTAATTACTTGCGGTTCTGTGAACACTTTTTACCTACCTTTTATAGTATGACTTTAATTGTCATTATACATACAAACAATTAAATTTTTATGAATTACGCAAGTTGATTCTTGCCGTTTTTCAAGTCAACCTTAAGGAAGATAAGCGTTATTAAGAAAAGTGTGAACAAAGTAAGTAAGGCATAAGGGAATATGAAAGTCCCTACTGCATCCGCTATCAAACCGAAAATCATTGGAGCAAGCATTACGCTAACGTACGTAGTTGCCATTTGCGAGCCTATTACCGCTTGCGATAATCGTTCTCCAAAATTTATGGGAGCAATATACGTCATAGTGGGGTACATCGGACCTATTGCAAAACCCATAAAGAACAATCCTACACACGCTAAAATAACGTTGTTGGCAGGAATTATAAGTAACACAATGGCGAGAAATTGCAATCCACTGCTTGCGTAAATGATATTCCAAGGGGAAATCTTATTAGCGAATATGCCGGACACAAATCTACCCAGCGTAAGTCCTATAAAATATAAAGCGACCATTTGCGCGCTGACGCTGGGGACTACACCTTTGCTTTCTACCAAAAACGAACTGCCCCAGCTGGTGCATACCGATTCAATACCAACGGAAAACATAAAAATCAACCACGTTGCGCGAACTGCCGGAATTTTGACAAGTTTTAGGAGAGATACGTCTCTCTTTTTGGCTTCTTCTACGCTAATCGTTTGATTGGGATGCACCTTTTTCCAAAGCGGAATTGCGCAAATAGTAATAATCGATATTATGGATTGTACTATACACGCAAGTAGATATCCCGTTCTCCAATCCCCTTGTTTTATTCCAAACGACATCAAAAACGGACTAACGGCTACTCCTATGCCATAAAAACAATGTAGCCAATTCATAATTCTAGCGTTATAGTGGTTAGCAACGTAGCTGTTTTGAGCAACGTCTATTGCGCCTGCGCCCAAGCCTAAAGGAACTGCAGAAAGACACAAAAAGGCTAAATGATTGGAAAAAGCAAAACCTAATAACGCAATTGCGGTAATCGTCGTACTAATTGCAGTAACTATTCCCGTACCAAATCGGTTTATGAGTTTACCACTCATTAAACTAGAAAAAATCGTTCCACAAGACGTTAAAATCGTTATTATGCTTTGAGTAGAAAGTGGTATTCCAAGTTCAACGTATATGGCAGGCCAAGCCGTACCCAAAAGTGAATCTGGAACCCCAAGTCCAACGTATGCTATAAAAATTACTATTACGAGTAGGGTTGCCATTATACTATATCTTGTAATGAATATTTTATTATTTTGCTTAAATCCGCTAAAGAAACTTCCACTTGATACCCTATTTTACCTGCGCTAAAAATTATTTTATCTACGTCTTTAGCGGAAACGTCGATGGTGGTAACGAAAAACTTCTTCATCCCTATGGGCGAGCATCCGCCGTGAACGTAGCCCGTAAGGTCAAGTAGCTCTTTTGACTTTATCATACTTATGCTTTTTTCACCGACGGCTTTAGCTCCTTTTCTTAAATCAAGTTCCATTTCTACGGGAACGACAAAAACGTAATGTTGCTTTGATGCGCCAACCGTAACGAGAGTCTTATATACGCAAGACGGGTCTTTGCCTATTCTTTTTGCTACTTCCGTTCCACTCACCGCAACTTCCGTATCATAAAAGTAGGCGTTATACTCCACCTTCTTTTGCTCCAATATTCTCATCACGTTGGTTTTCTCTTGTTTTTTTGTCATTTTATTATTCAAATCTTTCGTTATATATCGCTTTTGCATTTTCCACGGCTTCGTCAAGTTCTATACGATTTGAGCCGTTTGCGATAGAAATACCATAGTACTTTTTGCCATTTTCATTGTCACCCAAAGCATAACTGCTTAGGCAAGCGCAGTTAGACGCTTGATGCAAATTGCCTTTAATTTTCAAAGCTGCAACCGCATATTTGAGCGCATTTTCATATTCACCCATTTTATAGTACAAATTAGCC
>JAZRAN010000238.1:0-4343 GCA_045634605.1 Candidatus Stercoripulliclostridium sp.
ACGCTGGGTTATATGCGTTATATCAGACGTGAGCAAAGTGGCATCTTTACTATTGATAGGTCGTATACTTTGAGCGAACTAGAAAGTGTTGACATTGAGTCAAATCTCATAAAAATGGAAGAAATTCTAGTGGATTTGCCCAGTTTTGACGCTCCAAAGGGTGCGGAAAAACTTCTTGATAACGGAGTTAGAATGATGTTAAAGGTTCCGGACGATGTGTTCAAGATGTACATTGACGGCGAACTTGTTTGGCTTGCGGAAAGAAACGCAGAAGATGGTAGAATAGACTTTAAGACAAGGCTAAGATAATGGGAAAATATGTAGCGGAACTAAAAAAAGAGCGTGTAAACTTGGGAGCAAAGCCGAAGTATATGCTTGCTCTTGGATTTTTTGATTGTATTCACGTTGGACACCGTAGTTTGCTGGGCAATCTATCGGCGGTTTCGGCGTTATATAACCTTACGCCTGCAGTGTTTACTTTCGATGATGATTTCTTCAAATCTCTTGGTAAAACAGATAAACTTGTTTATAACCTAGAAGAACGTAGGAAGATTCTTCTTGACGAATTTGGTATAAATAAAGTTTTCGTAGGTACGCCTAGTAATGAGTTTTTGAAGATGAAAGCAGAAGAATTTACCACTTACCTAGAAAAAATAGGCGTTGGCGGTATAATTGCGGGCGAAGATTTTAGGTATGGTCAAGGCGCAGAATGCGGAATGAAGGAATTGTCTGCTTGGGCATTGGAAAAGGGTGTAATTTGCATAACTCAACCTATAATGTCGGAGTGGAACAAGAAAATTTCTTCAAGAGATAT
The DNA here is from genome assembly GCA_045634605.1 of Candidatus Stercoripulliclostridium sp. GTDB lineage: Bacteria > Bacillota > Clostridia > Christensenellales > DTU072 > Stercoripulliclostridium_A. The sequence goes on from JAZRAN010000238.1 coordinate 815, forward strand.
AAGAAAATACTTAGAAAATGGCGAAGTTAGAACGGCGAACTCGCTTTTAGGAAATAGATACTTTGTAGAAAGTGAAGTAGTGCATGGTCGTGGTGTGGGTGCAACGTATGGTTTACCTACGGCAAACCTTAACGTTAACGACGAAAAGGTTATACCACTTGACGGTGTATATGATACTAGAGTAAAGGTTGGCGCCGAGTGGTATAAAGGTGTAACTAACGTGGGGACTTGTCCCACTTTTGATTTCCATAGAAGGACTGTGGAAACACATATTTTGGACTTTTCTGCCGATATTTACGGAGAAATCATACGGGTTGAGTTTATTGAAAGAATAAGATGTGTAGTAAAATTCAACTCACTTGACGAGCTAAAAGCTCAAATATACGATGATATAGAAAGGGTAAGAGAATCAAATGATTAAATTTGGCGTAGCAGGTAACTCAAAAAGTTTTTATGATGAAGGTTATACTCAAACGATAGAAGCCGGTTTGTGGTGTAAAAATAGGGGTATAGACGCGTTTGAATACTCTTTTGGACGTGGAATTACTCTTAATGAAAAGACCGCCAAGGAAATTGGTAATGCGTTTAGGGACGCAGGGGTAGAGATGAGCGCGCATGCGCCTTATTTCATTAACCTAGCTAATCCCGACCCGGAAATGATTAAAAAGTCCTACGCGCATATTACCAATTCTCTCAAGAAAGTAAAAGACTTTGGTGGTAGCAGGGTTGTGGTCCATCCTGCGACTCAAGGAAAAATGCAAAGAGAAGATGCCGTCAACTTGATGGTAGAAAACGCAAAAGGGCTAATTGACGTTTTGGACGAATTGGGATACGGCGATGGTTACAAAATTTGCTTTGAGACAATGGGCAAACTTGCTCAACTCGGCACCGTGGATGAGATAATAAAAGTGTGTTCTTTGGATGAAAGATTTTATCCCTGCATCGACTTTGGTCACATCAACGCAAGAGAGCAAGGTATTCTAAAAAATGCATTAAATTATAATACAATAGTGCAAAAAATGAGCGATTTCTTGCCAAAACATAAGGTTTTAAACATGCACGTTCATTTTTCAAAAATCGAGTACGGCGCCAAAGGAGAGATACGTCACCTTACTTTTGAAGACCAAAAATACGGTCCTGACTACGAACCTTTAATGGAAGTTTTCCATCAAAACGGACTTGAGCCTTACGTCATTTGCGAGTCGGACGGCACGCAAGCGGAAGACACCGTACAAATGAAAAAATACTTCTTCTCACTCTAATAAAACAATAATGCCACGCAGAGTAGCGTGGCTTTTTTACGGCAATAAATCGTAAATATTATCGTCGCTTATGCCCGTAACGTAACTGTCGGGAACTCTTCCTTGTATAAGGTCTTCGGCAAGCAAAAATTCTAGGCTAACGCTAACGTCTTCCGCCTTTACAGGAACTATGACTTTTACGGTTGTAGTAACTTTTAACACCAATCTATGTATAGTTTGATTTAGTCCTTCGTGATAGAAGTAGGAGTTAAGTTTTGTTTCTACCGCGCCTACGGGAAGTACGTTTAATTCTATTCCGTCACCCTTATCGGCGAGCCAGCTTGAGCCAGTAAAAGCGCCTGCCGGTATGCTAATTTTATCGTTTTTTAGCGAATTTATGGAGTTTTGTATCTCTTTTTGAGCATATACGTTCATTGCGTTAATGCTTGCGGTATTAGACCGTACAAGTACGATTTCTCCATCCTTGTTCTTTTCGTATTCATAAAAATCGCCGTAAAAAACTTCGTAAACCTTGAGTTTTAACGCTCCGCTGACAACGGCGTCTACGGTTTTCTTTTTTATTTCCGCTTCGGCTAGGTCCTTTACCAGCGGAGAAATAGAGCGGTTATAGTATATAACCGAACCTAAAATTAGGGCTAAAAATATCAAAAGCAGAGTCCACGCGCCAATTTTTTTATTTTTCACAATTTATTATATGTTTTTGCCTTTAATAAATTGCATGCGCGCGTATTTTAATGTTATAATGCATAAAGACTAATTTTTATTATGGAGTTACCCATGTTGAAAGAGAAAATTGAGCAAATTACAGCATTAGGACTAGAAGCTATCGAAAAAGCTCTTGATTCTTCCGTTCTTAACGATATTCGCGTTAAGTATCTAGGAAAATCCGGCGAAATCACTTCGCTCCTAAAGGGACTCAAAGACGTTCCCCCGCAAGAAAAACCCGCAATCGGCAAACTAGTTAACGACGTAAGAGTTAAAATAGAAACGGCTCTACAAGCAAAAATGCAAGCTATCGCAGTTGCGGAACGCAAGGCAATAGAAGAAAAAGAACGCCTAGACGTTACTTTGTCCCAAAAGGAAGAAGAACAAGGCGCGCTTCATCCCTTAACTTTAGTTAAAAACGATATGTTAAATATCTTTATCGGCTTAGGTTTTAGCGTAGCGGACGGTCCCGAAATCGAATATACCAAGTATAATTTTGAAAACTTGAACATTCCCCAAGACCACCCCGCAAGAGATTTTGGAGATAGTTTCTATATTTCTCCGGAAATCCTTCTTCGCACCCAAACTTCCTGTGTACAAGCTCGTGTTATGGAAGAAACCAAGCCCCCGATTCGCATCGTTTGTCCCGGTAAGGTATATCGTCCCGACGACGACGCAACTCACTCGCCTATGTTCCAACAAATAGAAGGTCTTGTCGTAGACGAACACATTACTCTTGCCGACCTAAAAGGCACGCTAGAAGAGTTTGCCAAAAAGTTCTTCTCCAAGGAAACCAAGGTTCGTTTCCGTCCTTCATACTTCCCCTTCACCGAGCCTAGCGTAGAAGTAGACCTTTCTTGCGCAATGTGTGGCGGTAAAGGTTGCCGTTTGTGCAAAGGTACCGGTTGGATAGAACTTCTCGGCGCAGGCGTAGTTAACCCCGCAGTTTTGGATATGTGTGGTATCGACTCCAAAAAATATACCGGTTTCGCCTTTGGCGTAGGTGTAGAAAGAGCTACTATGATTAAGTACTCTATACCCGATATGCGTTTGTTGTTCGACAACGACGTTCGTTATTCTAAGCAATTCAAATAGGAGAAAAGAGTTATGTTAGTTCCCGTAAAATGGTTAAAAGATTTTGTAAACATCGATAATATTAGTATTCCAGAACTTGCAGACAAACTCGTTTCTTGCGGATTTGAAATCGAAGCCGTAATAAACCAAGCGGACGCAGTTAAAGGCGTAAAGACTTGTAAGGTTATAGCTACCGAACAACATCCTAACGCAGACAAACTTATAGTTTGCAAGATAGATTTGGAAGACGGAGTGGAGCGTCAAATAGTTACCAACAATCGTTGGATTCAAGCAGGTGATATCGTTCCCGTAGCTCTAGACGGCGCAAAGCTATTTAGCGGTATGGAAATCCACTCGGGCGCTCTCCGTGGCGTACACAGTGACGGTATGTTCTGTGGCGGTAGCGAACTAAATCTTACCGAAGCCGACTATAAGGGCGCAGGCGAAGATAAGGTTCTAAAACTTATGGACGGCACGCCCATTGGTAA
>JAZRAN010000239.1:0-3628 GCA_045634605.1 Candidatus Stercoripulliclostridium sp.
TATCAAGCACTATAACCAACGCATCCTTATAAAACTCGTCTTCAAATTGCTCGTCTTCTCCGCCTAAAAACGCTAAATATTTGGCGTAATCTTCGTTGACGAGATATATCTCCTTTTCGGGATAAGTCGCCTTCAATATAGCCATCAAGCCCTTTGTTCCACCCGTGCAATCGCCGTCGGGACGAATATGACGAGATATAATTATCTTGTTGTATTCTTTTATCTTTTGTAGTATCTTTGTCTTTAATTCAAAACTCATATTATTCACCTATTGCATTTTATCTAGGTCGGCTAGCATCTCCATTGCTTCCGCTCTGTCCTTTACCCTTGCGCCACTTGCCTTAACGTGTCCGCCACCACCATACTTGACGGCTATGACGTTTACGTTTTGCGTCTTGGAACGAAGTTCACACAGCACGCCTTCTTCCGTTTCCGTAAAGTTTACCCAAGTGTTTACACCCTTTATTTCCGCCATAGTATTTACCATTCCGCGAGAAAGCGTAAATGCGCTCGCTCCGCTTGCCTTGGCTTCTTCTAAGGTCGTATATATGTAACCTACGCCACTCTCCGTAACCTTTATCTTTAGCACGAAACTAGCGCGTAACTTTATCATATCAAGGTCGTCGCTATAAAGGTTTGCGTATATGTCGCCAGCATCAAACTCTTGCTCAAAAAGATAGGACGCTACTCGGAAGGTTTCCGATGTCGTAGAATCATAACGGAATCTGCCCGAATCCGTAACCATACCCGTATATAACGCTTTGGCGCCGTCAGGAGTCATTTTAAGCCCCCATTTCTCTATGAGTGATGCTACTAGTCCCGCGCAACTTTCCGCGCTCGTATCGACGATTTCCAGCTCCGTAAATTGCTCTACGTATTGGTGGTGGTCTATTCTTGCCGTAAGTTTAGCAAGCTTATACCTTTCATCACTAACAAGATGAGATGCGCCCATATCAAGCAAAATTGCAAGAGCGCCTTCGTATTCCGAGTCCGATATCTCGTCCATAACCGACTCGTCCACAAAAGAGTATCTGCCCGCATTATCGCCTACCGCAAATATTCTCTTTTCGGGAAAATTGGCTTTTAGCACTTTCTTTAGACCTACTTGCGAGCCTATCGCATCGCCGTCCGGACTAGGGTGACGATGTATTATGATAGTATCATAATCTTTTATCGCTCTTATAATCTTTTCACAATCGTTTTTTTGCATATTTATTTCTCCGTTCTTCATTTTAATTTTATCATAATATCACGCTTTCCGTCAAATACGATAGGCTCTCTTTTGGCCTAATTTCACTCTTGAACTATTTGCGCGCGTGTGATATAATTATATTTAGCACTTATAAAGGAGTCATAAGATGTCTTTTATTCTTAGAACCATAGGTAAACTCGTAAACTTATTCTCTAATTCGCTCTCACAACAAGAACTACGCTCCGACGTCATTCACGGAGACCCCTTCGAAAACACCCCCGAACTTGCTCGCGCGGTTGCATCAAGCGGTATGGTACTGCTCAAAAACGAAGGCGTTCTACCTATCGGTAGCGAAAGTTTTGCGCTCTTCGGCAGAACCGCAGTAGATACCTTCTTCGTAGGTTACGGCTCGGGCGGTGACGTACGCGCTCCTTACCGCGTTTCCATTATGAAAGGCGTTATGGACAACGAAAGTTTGAACGTCGACAAAGAATTAATGAGCATATATGAAAAATGGTCGGAAGAAAATCCCATCGATAACGGATTCTGGGGACATTGGCCTTGGAGATATCCCGAAATGCCCCTTAGCGACGAAATCGTAAAAAATGCAAGGGCCAAGTCGGAAAAAGCCGTTGTAGTAATCGGTAGAGCCGCAGGTGAAGACAGAGAAAATAAACTGGAAAAAGGTAGTTTCTATCTCCACGATGAAGAAGTTGCTCTTCTTGATAAAGTTACGGAAAACTTCAATGACGTAATCGTTATTATGAATATCGGTAACGTCATAGATTTCTCTTGGGTAGAAAAATACGGCGATAAAATTAAAGGTCTACTCGTCATTTGGCAAGGCGGTATGGAAACGGGTAACGCAGTCGCAGACGTCCTTTCCGGCAAATCATCCCCCGATGGTAAACTTCCTATGACGATTGCTAAAACCTATGAAGACTATCCCGGCTCCCAAGACTTTGGCGACCTACACGCAAACAATTACGTGGAAGATATCTACGTTGGTTACCGCTACTTTGAAACCTTTAACAAGGACGCAGTCCTTTATCCCTTTGGTTTCGGATTGGGTTACGGCAAATTCAGTAAAAATAAGATTGACGTAGAAGACCATCACACCTTCATAAAACTAGCGGTAGAAGTAGAAAACGTAGGTGAAATCACCGCTCGTGATACCATAGAAATTTACGCAACTCTTCCCCAAGGCAAACTTGGTAAGCCCGCAAAAACCCTAGTAGGTTTTGGTAAGACAACCCTACTAAAAGCAGGCGAAAAGGACGTTGTAGAAGTTATAATTCCCTTGACGGCTCTTGCATCTTACGACGATATAGGCGCAGTCAAGAAGTCTTCATACGTCTTGGAAAAAGGCGATTACTCCTTGCTTATAGGTAACTCCGTAAGAGATACCGAAGAATTCTATACCTTTACCTATGAAAGCGACCTGGTAGTAGAAGAACTACAAGAAGCAGGCTCTCCCCAAGTTGCTTTTGATAGAATTAAGCCCCTATTCGACGGCGAAAAATTCACCATAGAAAAGGAACAAGTTCCCGTTAGAAGTTATAGCCTAAAGCAAAGAATACTGGACAACCTTCCCGTTGTAGACGCTCCATATACCGGCAATAAGGGAATAAAGCTCACAGACGTAAAAGAAGGCAAAGCTACCCTAGACGAGTTCGTTGCCCAACTAAGCAACAAGGAACTGGAAGCTATCTCCCGTGGCGACTACGTTATGCACTCCAAGCTCGGCGCTCCCGGTAATGCCGGCGCTATGGCAGGCGTACTACCCAGCCTAAGAGAAAAGGGCGTTCCCGGCGTTATCACCAGTGACGGCCCAAGCGGTATGAGATTGCAAGCAGTTTGCACGTTGTTGCCCATAGGAACCCTACTTTCTTCCACGTGGGATACCGCTCTAGTAGAAAGCCTATATGAAGTAATCGGTAAAGAAATGCTCGTTCGTGGCTCCGACATACTCCTTGGACCCGGTATGAACATACATCGTAATCCCCTTTGCGGAAGAAACTTCGAGTATTATAGCGAAGACCCCGTCCTAACGGGAAAAATGGCTTGCGCTTTCGTCCGTGGCATACAATCACACGGCGCCGCCGCTTGCCCCAAACACTTTGCTTGCAACAACCAAGAAACCAACCGCAATAGAAACGATAGTAGACTAAGCGAACGCGCTCTCCGAGAAATCTACCTTAAAGGTTTCGAAATCTGCGTAAAAGAATCTTCCCCCAAGACCATAATGACTTCTTATAACAAGATAAACGGCGTATGGGGACACTACAATTACGACCTATGCACCACTATTCTCCGCGGTGAATGGGGATTTGATGGTATGGTTATGACCGACTGGTGGATGCAAAAATCCGTTTCCCAAGAATTCCCCAATATCTCCGACCAAGCATACCGCGTAAGAGCGCAAGTCGACGTACT
>JAZRAN010000240.1:0-13445 GCA_045634605.1 Candidatus Stercoripulliclostridium sp.
AAAATAGTAATGAAAGCCGACCCGTATGCAACGCATACGGAAACCCCGCCGTCAAATGCAAGCAAGATTTACGACCTAAGCGGATATCAATGGGGCGATGGAGCGTGGAGGGAAAACCTAAAAGGCACCGACCACGCAAAAGCGCCCATAAATATTTATGACTTGCACTTGGGCTCTTGGAAGCGCCACGATAACGGTAACTATCTTTCTTACCGCGATATGGTTGACCACGTTATCCCTTACGTCAAGGAAATGGGATACACTCACGTAGAAATTTTGCCTATTACCGAGCACCCCCTAGAAATGAGCTGGGGATATCAAGTAAGCGGATTTTTCGCGCCCACTTCTCGCTTTGGCACACCGCATGATTTTATGTATCTCGTAGATAAACTTCATCAAGCGGGCATAGGCGTTATTTTGGATCTTGTTCTTTCCCACTTCCCCAAGGACGAATTCGGCCTATATAACTTTGACGGCGTAGCGGAATACGAGTATTCCGACCCCTATAAATCGGAGCATAAGGGCTGGGGGACTATGGTGTTTGATTACGGCAAAGGTCCCGTTAGGTCGTTTTTGACGTCGGTTGCGTGTTTTTGGTTAGAAACTTACCACATAGACGGATTGCGTTTGGATGCCGTTGCAAGTATGCTCTATCTTGATTATTGCAGAGAAGAAGGCGAGTGGCAACCCAACGTATTTGGCGGTAATTATAACTTGGAAGCGGTAGATTTTATTAAGCAACTTAATAAAACCGTTCTTACAAAGTTCCCTAACGCTATGATGATAGCGGAAGAATCAACGTCTTTTCCCATGGTTACAATGCCCCCGGATTTAGGCGGTCTTGGATTCAACTTCAAGTGGAATATGGGTTGGATGAACGACATGCTTGCCTATGAAAAGGTAGACCCCTTCTTCCGTAAAGGCTCGCACAATAAACTTACTTTCGGCATATCGTATGCCTTTAATGAAAACTACGTGCTTCCGTTTAGTCACGACGAAGTCGTGCATGGCAAATGCTCTATGGTTTCCAAGATGCACGGGAATTATGAAGATAAATTTAGGGCTCTCAAAGCTCTTTATGCCTTCCAATACGCTCATCCCGGCAAAAAACTTAACTTTATGGGCAACGAAATCGGTCAGTTTATAGAGTGGAATTATTTGCGCCCAATAGATTGGTTTTTGCTTGAGTACGACACGCATAGAGATATGCAAGGTTACGTCAAAAAGCTCAACCATTTGTACAAAGAGAATCCCGCTTTCTATGAACTCGATAACACGTATGATGGATTCAAGTGGCTTGTCGTAGACGATGCAGTGCAAAACGTAGTAGCTTTCTATCGCGAAGATGAAGAAGGTAATAAAATTATCGTAATAGTTAATTTTAGCGACGTTTGGCGCAAAGATTATACTTTTGGCGTGCCGGAAGAAGGTAAGTACGAAGTAATTATGAACTCAAACGCAAAGGACTTCGTAGGCGGAGATATATATGAAACCCAAGAAGTTGAAATGCACGGACAAAATCAATCACTAAAAATTATGCTAGAGGGTAACTCGGCTTTATATTTGAAATTAATTAAGGAGGAATAAAGATGCAAGTCAAAAAAGAATGCGTTGCTATGTTGCTTGCAGGCGGTCAAGGCACCCGTCTTGGCGCTCTAACTCGTAAGGTTGCCAAACCTGCGGTACCGTTCGGAGGAAAGTATAGGATTATTGACTTTACTTTGTCTAACACCATCAACTCCGATATCGACACTATTGGCGTTCTTACGCAATACCAACCCTTCGACCTTAACCAATACATAGGTAATGGTCAACCTTGGGACCTTGACAGATTGGAAGGCGGTGCTTTCGTCTTGCCCCCTTACCAAAAGGCAAAGAGCGGAGAGTGGTACAAGGGTACCGCTAACGCAATCTATCAAAATATAGATTTCGTAGACCGTTATAACGCCGATTACGTACTCATCCTTTCCGGTGACCACATCTATAAGATGGACTACAATAAGATGCTACAATATCATATCGCAAAGGGCGCTGATTGTACGATAGCCGTTCAAAACGTTCCAATCGAAGAAGCATCAAGATTCGGTATTATGAATACCGACGCCGACGATAAGATTTTTGAGTTTGAAGAAAAACCCAAGCAACCCAAGTCAACCAAGGCAAGTATGGGTATCTATATCTTTACTTGGGCAAAACTCAAAAAATACCTTATCGAAGACGAACTTAATAAGAATTCTCACAACGACTTTGGTAAAAATATAATTCCTAATATGCTTAACGCAGGCGAGCAAATGTATACCTACGACTTCAAGGGATATTGGAAGGACGTTGGAACCATTTCTTCTCTTTGGGAAGCAAATATGGATATTTTGAATAGTCAAAGTGGCATTAATTTGAGCGATAGCGATTGGAAAATATACGCAAGAAATACCGCAGAGCCCCCGCATTTCGTAGGCGCCGGCGCAAAGATTAGCAATAGCGTAGTTTCCGAAGGTTGCGTTGTTCGCGGTCAAGTAATCAATTCTATTATCTCTCGTGGCGCAACGATAGAAAAGGGCGCAGTTATCGTAGATAGTATCGTAATGCCTAACGCGGTAGTCAAGGCTGGCGCAACCATAAATCACTCTATTATCGGTTGGGACGCAATAATAGAAGAAAACGCAAAAGTTGGCGAGTACCAAGAAAAAGCTATTGCAGGCGAATGGCAAATAGCAGTTGTTGGACCCAAGGTAACCGTTAAGAGTGGCGAAACCATCGAAGCGGGCGCTATGTTAGAGGAGGAAAACTAATATGAATAAAAAGATGATGGCAGTACTTTTTGCAAGCGGTAATGAATCCAAGCTCAACGAGCTAACTCTACACCGCACCACCGCATCTCTACCCTTTGCAGGTAGGTATAGACTAATCGACTTTGCTCTTTCTAGCCTAGTTAACTCCGGTATCACCCGCATAGGTATCGTTACTCGTAGCAACTATTCTTCCCTAATGGACCATATTCGTATGGGCCGTGATTGGGACCTAAATCGTAAAAACAGCGGTATAGCAGTATTCCCGCCCTTTGGCTTGAATACTTCCAGAGACGTATATAAGGGTAAGATAGAGGCTCTATATACCATTTTGGACTTCTTGGAGAGAGCTCCGGAAGACTACGTTTGCGTATCAAACTCTAATATTGCAAGCAATATTAAGCTTGACGATATTTTGGACGAACACATTGCGCGTGGCGCAGACTTAACTATGCTTTGCCATAAAGCAAACGTAACTACTTCAAAGAGAGTTATCATCACTAAGGATGAAAACGACAAGGTAACCGACCTTTGCCAAGTAGAAATTCCGTCCGCCGATGAAAAATTGGTTTCACTCAACATTTACGTTGTAAAAAAGGACACCCTTATTGGTTGGATAGAACAAGCTTACGCTCGTGGATACGTTGATTTTGAAAAGGATATTCTCTTCCGCGAAGTAGAAAGCGGTAAGATTTACGCTAAAGAAATTACCACCTACGCAGCAATCGTAGACGACGTTAAGACTTACTACAACGAATCTATGAAAGTTCTCCGTGACGACGTTCGTGAAGAACTATTTGAAACGGGCAGAAAGGTATACACCAAGGTTAAGGACTCCGTTCCCACCATTTACGGCGAAAAATCAAGCGTTGAAAACAGCCTTATTGCAGACGGATGCGTCATCAACGGAACCGTAGAAAACTCCATACTTTTCCGTGACGTAACCATAGAAGAAGGCGCAGTCGTAAAGAACTCCATAATTATGGAACACGGCGTAGTTATGAAGGGCGGACAAATTGCCTATACGATTACCGACAAGAGCGTTGTTATCGGCTCTAACCGTCAAATTTCAGGTTCCGAAGATTACCCCATCGTAATCGTTAAAAATAAGAAAGTATAATTATGTTAGCCTACGCAAGTAGGCTAACTATTCAAGGAGATATATTATGAAAATTTTATTTGCCGCAGCGGAAGCCGCTCCTTTTATTAGGACCGGCGGACTAGGCGACGTAGCCGGCGCTTTACCCCAAGCGCTAAAATCAAATGGTGTGCAATGCGCCGTAATACTTCCCCTTTATGCAGATATGAAGGCGGAATATCGTAATAGTTTACAATTCGTAGGCTCAACGACTCTTCCTCTCGGCTGGCGTAATCAATACGTTGGCGTATTCAAGAGCGCGGTCGACGGCGTAGATTATTACTTTATCGACAACGAATTTTACTTCAAGCGTAAAGGTCTATACGGTCACTTTGACGATGGCGAAAGATTCGCTTATTTTTCCAAGGCAATACTAGAAGTATTACCGCTAATCGGTTACTATCCCGACGTGCTCCACGTTAACGATTGGCAAACGGCTCTTGCTCCTTTGTACCTTGATTGTTTCTATCGTGACAAGGAACCTTACAAGAACATAAAGACCGTCCTAGCTATCCATAACATAGAGTTCCAAGGCTGTATGGACAAATGCGTCATAGGTGACGTATTTGGCATTCCGGCATCCCATAGCGCTATCGTTGAGTACCGTAACAATGCAAATATGCTAAAAGCAGGTATAGAAGCAAGTAATAAAGTCGTTACGGTTTCTCCTACCTATGCAGGCGAAATTTTGGACAAGTTTTATAGCTACGGCCTAGACGATATACTACTAGAAAGAAGATATAAGCTTTCCGGAATAGTAAACGGCATCGACGTAAGCCTATATAATCCCAAGACCGACAAAGCGCTATTTAAGAACTACGAGCATCGTTCATACGGACAAAAGGCGGTTAATAAGCACGGACTTCAAGAGCTAATGGGTCTTCCCGTTTCCGACAAGCCCCTAATCGGTATGGTAACTCGTCTTACCACCCAAAAAGGTATCGACCTAGTGCTCGCCGTTATACGCAACATACTGGAAAAGGACGTTCAAATGGTAGTGCTTGGTACGGGCGACTGGAAGTTTGAAAACGCTATACAAGAAATTGCTAAGGAATATCCTACCAAACTTGCTACCGCAATATACTTCTCCGGTGACGTTGCATCCAAGATTTACGGAGCAAGCGATTTGTTCCTAATGCCGTCCAAGTTTGAGCCTTGCGGTCTATCGCAAATGATAGCAATGCGCTATGGTAGCATTCCGATAGTAAGAGAAACCGGCGGACTAAAGGACACCGTTATCCCCTTTAACCCGGAAGAAGGCACCGGCGTAGGATTTACCTTTAAGAGTTACAACGCTCACGATATGCTTGACGCAATCAATCGCGCTCTTGCATGTTACGGCGACTCTAAACTATGGCGCAACGGCGTTGTCAAAAACGCAATGAAAGAAGACTTCAGTTGGAAGAAGTCTGCAAAAGAATATATCGAACTTTATAAATCACTATAATAACTAAAGTAGCAGTTAGGAGGCTAAATGACAAACTTAAGTAAAGCACAGCTCCGTGAACTCGTCGAACTTAAATTGGCCAAGGTTTTTGGCGTAAGGTACGATGAAGCTTCCGAATCAACCATGTTTAGAGCGCTAAGCATGGTTACCAAAGACTTACTCACTCAAAAGCGCGTAGAATATAAGACCAAAGTACGTAACGAAGGTTACAAACAAGTTTATTATATGTCTATGGAATTCTTGCTAGGTCGCTCGCTCCGCAACCATCTTTATAATATGGGCATTTTGGACGAAGCAACCGACGTGATGAACGAGTTAGGTTTTGATATTAACAAGGTAATGGCAGTAGAGCCCGACGCAGGTTTAGGTAACGGCGGTTTGGGTAGACTTGCTGCGGCATATATGGATTCTCTTACCGCGCTAGGATATCCTGCAGGCGGTTTCTCCATTCGTTACGATTATGGTATCTTTGAGCAAAAGATAGTGGACGGATGGCAAATGGAAATGCCCGATAGATGGCTAGACCAAGGTGACGTATGGTTTAACAAGAGAAGCGAAGTATTTGAAGTCAAGTTCGGCGGACACATCGATGAAAGATGGGAAAACGGTAGACTAATTTGCGAGCAAAAAGACCACACGACTATTCTTGCGGTTCCGTATGATATGAATATTTCCGGTTACGGCTCGGATGCAGTTAACGTTCTACGTCTTTGGAGCGCAAAAGCTCCCGTTGAACTAGACATGCAAATGTTCTCCCGTGGCGAATACGTAAAGGCTATTGAAGCAAAGGCTATGGCGGAAGCAATCAGTAAGGTTCTTTATCCTGCCGACAACCACACCGAAGGCAAGTCCTTGAGATTAAAGCAACAATATTTCTTCGTATCCGCATCTATTCAATCTATCATCAAAAAGCATCTTTTGAGCAATAAAGATTTATCTAATCTTGCGGAAAGAGTTGCAATCCACATCAACGATACCCACCCCACGCTCTGTATTCCCGAACTTATGAGAATACTACTTGACGATTACGGATATTCTTGGGACGATGCTTGGAAGACGGTTACGGAAGTTATATCCTACACCAACCACACCGTTATGCAAGAAGCTCTCGAAAAATGGCCCCAAAGCCTATTTATGAGCTTGCTACCTAGAATTTATCAAATCATCAAGGAAATAAACCAACGCTACTGCGCAGACCTATGGAACGTATTCCCCGGAGATTGGAACAGAATAGCCAACAACGCTATTTTGAGCGACTTTGAAATCCGCATGGCAAATCTTTGCCTAGTTGCATCTCACACCGTAAACGGCGTTTCTCAACTCCACAGCGACATCCTAAAGAACGACGTATTCTCCGACTACTATAAGGTAGCTCCCGAAAAGTTTACTAACGTAACTAACGGCATAACTCATCGTCGTTGGCTGGCAGAAGCTAACCCCATGCTCACCGCTTACCTAAAAGAGCTAATCGGTGATAAGTTCCTAAAAGACGCAAGTGAACTCGAAAAGTTGATGCAATATCAAGGCAATACCCAAGTTCTTGACAGATGGGCAGACATCAAGCTAAAGAATAAGGAAAGACTTGCAGAGTACGTAAAGAAGTCCAACAACGTAATACTTGACCCGAACTCTATCTTTGACGTTCAAGTAAAGAGATTGCACGAGTATAAGCGTCAACTTTTGAACGCTCTACAAATACTTCACCTTTACAATCAACTAAAGGAAAATCCCGACCTAGATATTACCCCTAGAACTTTCATATTCGGCGCAAAAGCAGCAAGCAGTTACTACATTGCAAAGTTGATTATACGCCTAATTTATATGATTGGCGAAGTCGTTAATAACGATAAGTCCATCAAGGGTAAGCTCAAGGTCGTATTCCTAGAAAACTACCGCGTATCTCTTGCGGAAATGATTATGCCCGCAGCGGAAATAAGCGAACAAATCTCCACCGCAGGTAAAGAAGCAAGCGGTACGGGCAATATGAAGTTTATGATTAACGGCGCGGTAACCCTAGGTACCATGGACGGCGCTAACGTAGAAATTCATGAAAGAGTAGGGGACGAAAACATCTTTATCTTTGGTCTACTCACCGAAGAAGTAGAAAAGTTGCGCGCTCACTACAACCCCACCGAATACTACTCCAAAGATTTACGCATTAAGCAAATAATCGACCAATTAAGAGCAGGCATAGGTGGTGTAAGCTTTAGCGAACTTGCCGACAATCTAACCCGCGCTCGTGGTGGCGCAGACCCCTATATGGTACTCGCAGACTTTGGTTCATACGTAGACGCTCAAGCAAGAGTAGACGCTACCTACAAGGACAAGTACCGCTTCCAAAAGATGAGTCTTGTTAATACCGCAAAAGCGGGATTCTTTGCGGCAGACCGTAGCGTAGACGAATACGCAAAACGCATTTGGGGACTCAAAAGCGTTAAATAGGACACCTAAATAGTATAAATGTTAAAATTTGACTCACGCAATCTAACTTATAAGACACCCTTTGGCGCAGTAAAAACTCACCAAAGGGTGCGCATTTTATTCCCCGTCAATAAAGCTCTTGGAGCCATTGGCGTAGGGATAGTTGTGCGTGGCGAAAAAACGTGGAAACTAGACCTTCACTATGCAGGTAGCGACGTAGAATTCGATAACTATAAGATAGAATTCATCCTTCCTACCGCAGGTATTTATTATTATCGGTTTGAAATTGCAACGCCAAAAGGTTTCCTGTTCGTTGGTAGAAACGAAAGCGGAAAAGCCATATTGGGCGATTGGTTGCCCGAGTGGCAACTAACTTGCTATGAAGATAGTTATACTACTCCCGAGTGGTTAAAAGGCGGAGTTATATATCACATTTTCCCGGATAGATTTAATAGGGAAGAAGACGGCGTGCGACCCGTAAAAGGGCCCTTTAAGAATTGGGACGAGCCGTTAACGATAGTAGACCCCGACGGAGTTTATAGAGCGAACGATTTTTATGGCGGAAACGCAAAGGGCGTTATGGCAAAGCTCCCATACCTAAAAGAATTGGGAGTTACTTGCATATACTTCTCGCCTATTTTCGAGTCCTATTCAAATCCCCGCTACGATACTGCCGACTACACTAAAATCGATAGACTTTTTGGCACGGAAGAAGAGTTTAAGGCGCTCATTGATGAAGCCGAAAAGTATGGCATTGGTATAATTTTGGACGGTGTATTCAACCATACGGGAGCAGACTCCATTTATTTTAATAAGTTTGATACTTATGAAGAGTTGGGGGCGTATCAGTCCAAAGAAAGCAAGTATTACGATTGGTTTACCTTCCAAGAATTCCCCGACGTTTACGATTGTTGGTGGGGATGCACCGTTGTTCCTACCGTTTCTAGGAAAGCAAAACCGTTCCAAGATTTCATAACGGGAGAAGGTGGCGTAATAGATAAGTGGACCAGACTTGGCGTAAAGGGTTGGCGACTGGACGTTGTAGACGAACTTTCTACCCCTTTTGTGAGAGAAATAAGAAAGGCGGCAAAACGCGTAGGCGATGAAATAGTCGTAATAGGCGAAGTTTGGGAAGATGCCAGCACGAAAGAAAGTTACGGCGAGAAAAGGACTTATTTCTTAGGTAAAGAACTTGACGGCGTAATGAATTATCCGTTTAGAAAGGCTATCATAGACGCTATTCTAAAAAAGGACGGACTCGCTTTCAAACACTCCGTTTACGAGATAATGGAAAACTACCCTAAGGAATCGCTTGATTGTTGTATGGGGCTTGTAGGCACGCACGATACCGTTAGAATACTTAACGTGCTTGCGGAAACTCCGGAGTTACAAACAAAGAAAGAAAAGCTGGATTATAGACTATCTAAGGAAGAATATGAAAAGGGAGTAAGGAGAGTCAAACTTGCTTCCGCAATGCAGTTTTTCCTACCGGGCGTACCGACCGTTTATTATGGTGACGAGATAGGTATGGACGGGTACGAAGATCCCGTAAATCGCCGTCCTTACGCTTGGGATAAACCTAATCTAGAACTCTTGGAGCATTACAAAATGCTGGGAAGATTACACAAGGAATTCGGACGAGAAGACACTGTTGTTAATGCGCTAAAAAGCATAATAGAGATAACTCGTGGGAAATATTCTCTCACCATAGACCTAAATGAAGAAACTTTTAAGATAGTTAAGAAGTAAGTTATATTGGTAATAACAAAAAAGAAAGGAGCAAAATTTTGCTCCTTTTTTCGTTTGTTTATTGATTTGATTATTTGGTGTCTTTGAATACGAAATTGTTGTTTTCGATACCTAAAGTCTTTTTAGCCATATCCCTAAGTACGAACTTTTGGATTTTGCCACTTGCCGTCATAGGCATTTTATCTACGAACTCTACGTAGGAAGGAACCTTGTGGCGAGCCATATTGTTGGCAACGTAGTTTTGTATGTCTTTGGGGGTAACCGCGCTACCCGGTCTCTTGGTAACGAAAGCGTATGCTTCTTCGCCGTATTTTTGGCTGGGTACTGCAACGATTTGAACGTCGACAACGTCGGGGTGAGTGTAGATGAAGTCTTCTATTTCTTTGGGGAAGATGTTTTCGCCACCACGGATAATCATATCTTTTAGTCTGTCGGTAATCTTGTAGTATCCGTCATCGTCTTTAACTGCGATATCACCGGTGTGTAACCATCCGTCTTTGTCAATTGCTTGGGCGGTTGCTTCCGGCATTTTATAGTAGCCTTTCATAACGTTATAGCCACGAACAACGAATTCACCGGGAGTGCCGTTGGGTACGTCTTCGCCCGTTTCCGCATCAACGATTTTGGTTTCCATAAACGGAAGTTCTTTACCTACGGTAGAAACGCGGTGTTCAAGAGTTTCATCGGTAGTGGTCATCGTGCAAGCAGGGCTGGCTTCCGTTTGTCCATAGGTGATGGTTATTTCTTTCATATTCATCTTTTCGATGACGTCTTGCATAACCTTGATGGGACAGGGGGAACCCGCCATAATACCGGTACGTAGAGAACTAAAGTCATAGCGGTTGAAGTCGCGGTGCTCTAGTATTCTAATATACATAGTAGGAACGCCGTGGACTGCGGTACACTTTTCATATTCGATAGCGTGCATAACCTTCATGGGGGTGTACCATAGCAAAGGAACCATTGCGGTGCCGTGAGTTACGCTTGCCATAATTGCAAGAACCATGCCGAAACAGTGGAAGAAGGGTACGGGAATACAAAGCTTATCTTTGTCCGTAAACTTCATGCAGTTACCGATAGCAAGTCCGTTGTTGACTATGTTGTTGTGGGTAAGCATAACTCCCTTGGGGAAACCGGTAGTTCCGGAAGTGTATTGCATGTTTACAACGTCATCGGGATTGACGGCATCTTTTACGGCTTGGAATTCTTCATCACTAATGAGTACGCCGAAGTGTGGAACTTGGGACCAGTGGTACATACCATCGTACCAGTTATCAAAGCTTACAACGTATTTTAGGAAGGGGAGAGTAGCGTTGTTGAGTTCGCCGGGTTTGGACGAGCGAAGCTCCGGACAAACGGAATATATTATTTTTTCGCAGTCGATATCCTTTATGCCGTCGCAAATGAATAGGGCTTTACTATCGGAGTTTGATAGTAGGTATTCGAGCTCGGCTTCTTTGTAGTTGGTGTTTACGGTAACTAGAACTGCGCCGATTTTTGCGGTAGCGAAGAATAGAATCATCCATTCGGGGTAGTTGGTTGCCCATACTGCAACGTGGTCGCCGGGTTTGATACCCATGCCTAGTAGACCTCTTGCGTATTCGTCTACTTCTGCATTAAATTGGTAATAAGTACGTTTGTAATTAACTTCGATATACTTAATAGCCAAATTAGTGGGGTATTTGCTTGCAACGCTTTCAAGCATTTGTCCAACTGTTACGTTAAGTAATTTGTCCATATTAAAGTTCTCCTGTATATGCCTATGTTAGAATAAAAGTTGCTTAATGAAGTCGTAAACGTCGGTGTTGTCGATAAGAGCGGGGATTTTATCTACGCCTACGCCGTAACCGAAGTAGTGAACGTTTTGGGACGTGTGACCGGTGCTGTGGAACCAATCGTTAGAGATATCGTCCGCGGTTGCGCCATCCGGAATTTTTAGATTGCCGGTTTCGTGGTCGGCAAGTACGATTACGGTGGTATTACCGTTTTTTCTTGCCCACGCAACTGCGCGAGAAACTGCTGCGTCAAACGCGTTTAGTTCGTCTATCATATTGCTTATTTCATTGGAATGAGAATAAGAATCTATTTTAGAGCCTTCTACCATAAGGAAGAAGCCGTTTTCATTTTCTAGTTTCGCTAGAGCGGTGTCCGTTAGAGAAGCAAGGGTGTTTCTACCGATATTGGGGATATCTTCATCAAGGAGTCCAAATATCTTTTCGGAAGTAGAAGCGTTGATTTCTTCAAAGGAAACGCAGTAGTCGCGGTTTTCGGTTTGGATGGAGCTTGATAGCGCTTTTAGTTCATCGTTATTAAGACCGAATAACACGTCTACGTTGCTGGCGACTAATTGTGATGCGATATTTGCCGTATCGTTACGAGATTTGCTATGAGTAAGGAATGCTGCGGGGGTAGCGTCGGTTACGGTTTTGGTTGCGACGATACCTACCTTTTTGCCGTTTAGCATAGCTTCTTCCGCAATGGTGGGTAGGGTTTTGCCGTTTAGGTAAGACAATCTGCCGTTATAGGTTTTTCTGCCTGTCGCATAAGCGGTTGCAGATGCTGCGGAATCGGTAGCGCCGGGGGTATAACTTCTCGTCATAACTTCGCCGGTTACGGAAAGTTTTCTCATATTAAGCATTGAGCCGTTGTTGTAGATTTCCGTAGTTTTAATGTGGTTTATACCCATTCCGTCACCGATAAGAAGAATGACGTTTTGAGCGTTTTCTTCTACTACGAAGTCGTCGGTGCCGTAGTCAAAATAGAATACGCCGAATAGGGTAAGACTGGTAACGATTGTTACGACTAATACGCAACTAATGATTATCCAAAGAATTTTATTTTGCTTTTTTAGGTCGATTTCTCTCATTTTTTCTCCTAATATATCTCAAAACAAGCGATTGTATAATTGGGAATTATACTTTTGAACGGATTGTTTTCGCTCAAATCGCCTTGTCCAAGAGATATAGATATTATTTCTTTTTCCGTAAGCGGTACGCCACTTTCGGAAGTTTCGGTAAGACTTAGGAAGTTACCGTTTTTTACTGATAAATTATAGTTTACGCCCGCTAGCGTAAAGAGTACGCTTGCGTTTGCGTTTTTATGGTATGGTATGACCTTGAACAGCTCTTTTAGGTTCAGTACCGCGCCCATAGAATAGTCTTCGTTACCGCCAAAAATTGGGATGGAGTATCCTTGTGGTAAGGAGAGCGCGTCAAGCAAATCTTCTCTTTCCGCAAGTCCTTCCACGCAGTTGCCGTCTTCGCACCAAACATAGCCTTTGGGTGTACCATTTTCGCTAATTACGCAACCGAAACCGCCGTGTTCTAGCGAATAGCCTATGAGCAAATCGGTTTCTTCCATACTGCGAATTCGATATGCTCCATAGCTTGTTATTAGCTTGCTATAAAGGTCGTGAACGACGGGAAGATAGGACTTGGTCATCTTCTTTATCGTTACTCCAATAGGAGCGTTACCGCTTGGGACTATTCTCTTTATGAAGTTGAAAGTTTCGAACCCTAACTTACGATAGAAGTCGTGGTTGAACGGGTGTAGTAAGACGAAGGGATATCCACGTTTTTTTAGGACGTTTTTTGCGCTCTCTACAACCTTTCTGGCGTAACCTTTGTAGCGATGATTCGGGTTGGTCGCGACGCCGGTAAGAAAGGGGACTTCGACTCGCTTTCCGCATATATCAAGCTCGAAAATTCTTGCGTAACAAGCGGATAGGATTTCGCCGTTTTCTTCTATGATAAAAGAGTTATTTTCATCTACTCTGCGCTCAAAGAAGAAGTCTGCGTAACCACCGTCGTTAAAGCAATCTCTATGCAACTTTATGAGTTGATTTTTTCTTACTTCATCCATCGCTATATACCTAATCCCCAAAATGGTAAAATTTCGGGATGAT
>JAZRAN010000241.1:0-3051 GCA_045634605.1 Candidatus Stercoripulliclostridium sp.
AAAAGAAAAAAATAAGTAAACTAAAAATGTAAATTATAGGCTTTTTTAGGGTATTGCCTTGACAAGTTTCCTTTTTATATTATAATAAATCTATACTTAGTAATTAATTCATAGGAGAAATATATGAAGAGAAAAAGCATATTCTCATTGATTTTGAGCATCGTTCTCATTATGCTACTAACGATAACGCTATGCGCTTGTACCCCCGATGGTGGCGGAGATGATACGGATAACGGCGGTTCTAACGTAACCGACGAAGGAACCGATAACGGAAGCGGAAACGGCGGTAATACGAATCAAGACGACGGAAAAGAAACTTATACGTTCACTTTGAAGGATGACGACCTTAACCCCGTAGAAGGCGCAAGCGTTAGAGTAAACGTAAACGGCGCAAACGGCGAAGTTAAAGTAACCGATGCAAACGGCAAGGTAGAATTCAGAGTTATTAAGAACGCCGTCGTAGTATACGTAGAAGTAATAGAACTTCCCGAACTATACGATATGGATACTACCACTTTTGCTTTCGTAGACGGCAAAACGCTAATTACCAATTCCGCAGTTAAGAAAGACGTATACACCATCAAAGTCGTAGACAACGAAGGCAACGCGGTAGAAGGCGTAGAAGTTCAACTTTGTTTTGGTACTGTTTGCTTGGAAGCCGCAACAACCAAGGCAAACGGCATCATCACTTGGGCGGTAGCAGGATATGACGTAGCGAACGCATACGCATCGCTAAAGAAACTTCCCGCAGGATATGAACTAAAAGCCGGGGAAATCCTTAATGAAACCGGCGTAAGCAATTACACTCACTATGATGATTTTAATGCTAACAACGAATTGGTAATAGAAATAGTAAAACAAAACATAGTCACCGTATCAATCGGTGACTTTGTTACAAATGCGCCCATAAAAGACATCAAAGTAGAAATATATTCCCAATCAACCGATACTTTGGTTGGCTCCGTAATAACCGGAGAAAACGGTAAAGCGGAATTTATCATCCCCAAAGGCGAATATTACTTCGTTGCTTTCCATAAAGACCTAGACCCCCGTTATACTTGGCTATATAGAGAATCCGGCCGTTGCGATATATCATCAAATAACGTAAGCACGGAATTTATCGTACTAGACGAAGTAAAATATACCATAAACGTAACGAGAACAAATACGGAAGCATCTCTCAAAGATATAGCCGTTGTTATGTATAATCGTCTTTTTGAAGAAGTTGCAAGAGCAACTACAACTAGAAAAGGCGTTGCAAGCATAGATTTTATTCCTTACGACGTCTACTACGTAGGATTAGAAAACTTTGGCGAAGGCGTATTTAACTATTATAAAATAGAAAAGAACGGCGTTATAACCCATACCGTAAACATTGATGATAGCGGAGTTCTTGGTAGTCAAACCAATCCCGTTGACGTAAGATACGGCTACAATACGCTCCCCGCTCTTGCAATCAATAATTCTATTTATTGCAAAGTAATAAATCCCCAAGGCGCAACGCTAAAAATTGAAGCCGACGTTATCGTAACCGACGCAGAAGGAAACCAACACGCTCCCAACACCCAAGGTATAGTAGAACTAACTATGGGTAACGCCGATGAAGTTATTAAAATTGAAGCGCGCGACGTTCTTGGCTATTGGGGAGTAGAACTCAATAAACTCGGCACTAACGGAAATAGCGAGTTGATTAGAGAAAACGAAACCGATGGAACGGAATCCGTAAATCTAATTAACGGCAAGCATTACTATGAATTTGAAGCAACCGATAAAGCGGCAACCCTAATACTTTCTTCTAACGATAAGGTTAAATTCGAAGTAGACGGCGTTGTAACCAACAAGGCGGTTTTAGGCGTAGGCGACAAAGTTATATTTGCAGTAATAGGAGATGGAGAAGTAACCTTTAATATCTCTTATGCTCCCGCATATTACGATTACATAGTAAACGTAAGCAAAGAAATAGTAGGTCTTGGAAGCGCTCCTGCCGACGGCATAGTTGTAAACCTAATATATGAAGACGAAATTATCGCAACCGCAGAGTCCGTAAACGGCGAAGTTCGTTTTGAAAACGTTCAAGAATATTCATTATCTAAGGTTAAAGCGGACGTAGCAACCCTTCCTGCAGGATATAAGAGATTCTATGAAAATGAAAACGGATTCTATTTCATAAGTGAAACCTTCTTGGAAATGGTAGGCGACGTAGAAGTTAACGTTTTATATTATACCGCAGCATGCTCGCTCACTCTAATAAGAGACGGCTCCCAAGCAACTCCTTACGTTTGGGCAAACGAAGGTAGAACGCCTGCCAGCGCTTATACTATTAGTATTCCCGAAAGTGGCGTTGCGTACGTAGAAAGCGCTTGGATAAACGACGACCCCCAAGCTCCCGAATACTACTACGTATTCCTAGCCGGAGAACGTATGATTTCTTACTATTTATTTAACGAAACTACCGACTCTTATGATTTCACCAATCCTATGGGACTAAACGAAGCATACGATGCGGTCAATAACGTAACCGCTATTAAGGTTCCTTTGAACCAAAATATCGTACTAAAGATAACCGCTCCTATGGGTGATATAAAGGTAAGATGGGGTACGCAAGTTATGGACCTTTCCGCAGGCGACCCCGTAGCAACCGGCACGCAAGACAATCCCTTTGCGCTAGTATTTGCTCAAACCATCGTCACCCCCGATTTCGTACAAGGAACTTCTATTGACGATCCGGGAATCGACGCATATTATTACAACTACACCGTTTCCGCAATGATAGAAACTATGACTATTCAAGTAATCAACAACAACGCGGACATACAAGTTTACGTAAACGGCAACTTTACCGATATTTCTTCCGGTACTTTTGAAGTAGTTGCAAACGACGTAATAGAGTTTGTAGTTCGCTCGACGGAAGGCCTTGATGGCGTAAGCTTTGCGGTAAAAGGCGCGTAATAAGACGATATAACAACAAAAAAAAGCACTCAATCGAGTGCGATTTATTTTTATCGGTACACTATTTTGAAAGGGCTGTTTGAACGTATCCGTCAAGTTCAT
>JAZRAN010000242.1:0-6428 GCA_045634605.1 Candidatus Stercoripulliclostridium sp.
GTAAAAATATATTCTTATCAAAGTAGTGATATAGATTATACGGAATTTATAGGAAATTGCTTGTCATATTTTTCAAGGGAAATTGGCAAATATCCATTTAATACTTTTACCTTGGTGGAGACGCCGTTTGATTATGGTGGCATGGAGTACTCCGGTTTCGTAGTTATAAGCGATAAGGTAAAAAATAAAGAATTGGTTATTGCGCACGAAATCATACATCAATGGTTTGGATTAAAGGTGGGCTCAAACTCATATGAAGAGTGTTGGGTAGACGAGAGTTTGACTAACTATTTATCCTATTATTATATGGATATATATAATATAGGTGGGCTAAAAGAAAATATTGAGAAGGAAAAGGAAAGATATAGAAAATACGTTGAGTACGCAAAGTATGAATATGGTTTAGGTTATGGACTTGATATTAGGCGAAAACTAAGCGAATTTAAAGATGAATCGGAGTATGCCAATCTAGTATATAGCTATGGCGCGCTTATGTATGATGGAGTAAGAGCGGTAGTCGGGGATGCAAAATTTAAAAAGGCCGTAAGGGAATATTATGAAAGATATGCCGGGAGTATCGCTAGCGGTAGCGATTTGATAGCATCGTTTAATAAATCCAGCGGTAGAAAGGTAGGCGGAGTGTTTAGGAGTTATATAGAAAATAGGGTATCTTTTTAGGGCGTATAAAAACGTGCAAATAGGACAAAATAATAACATCAAATAAAGGAGATTTGTGTTATGAACAATCAATATCAAAATCCGTCCGATTGTGGAAGTCCCAACAAGTATCAAAACAATAATGAAATCAATAACGTAGGCAATTCATATTATAGCAACGCTATTGACGACAATGCTCAAAACGATATAGGCTTTAATGCAAGTTATGGCGTTGATAACGCAGAAGGTACTGCAGGTAAGAGATATATGTGCATGAATTGCGGAGCTATGCACTACGGCAACGAAGAGCCTAAGAATTGTTGCAAATGCGACTCTTGCAGTTTTAGAGAAGTATAGTTATAGTAATAATAAAAGCACTCTTTACGAGTGCTTTTATTATTTTGATTTATTTACAAGGTCTGTGAGCTTGCCTGCTTTAATTGCATTAGAGATAACTCTGTCTGTAATAATCGTTCCTGCCATAAGAACGAAAGAACGATTAATATCACTAACTTCACTTTTTACTTTTTTACCTATAAGAAAGTCGTAAGAAGCAGGATTTAGGACAGGTACAGAAGAATTGGATGGCTCGCTTTTTTGAGTAGGGCCTAACGCAAGAACTTCGCGTATAGGTTCTGTGACCTTGGTTTTTAGTTGCCTATAAGTTGGATTTGCGACAATTATATTGTTTGAACATGCGACTAAGCATTTTGCCTTAATTTGACCTTTGTCGGCAAAAATTATGCCTTTGTTCTTTTTGCCGGTTAGAGTTAAATCTTTAACTTTACCAAGCCTTGAGCCGTCCACTAAAATAATTTCTTGGTTTATGGAAATCTTAAAGTATTCATCAAGTGGAATGGCTTCTTGTTCTCTGCAAATTGCGGTTATTACTTCCCCAACTGAAAAAATATCGCTTAATGAAACTTGACTGCCGTTATCTAGTAGCAATGATGGGCAAGAATAATTGTTCTTATGTAGATATGCACCTATGCTAACGCCTAGACATGCGCCGTCATTAAGATTTATCACACGTTTGTTTACAATTTCACTTAACAACATATTTACCTCTCAAAAATTAAGTTTGACGCAAATTTTCTATTGAATTTTGCGCGTGTTTATTGTATATTAATTATATGCTATTGAGCGTGGATATATTCGGTAGTTTGCTTGAGCGCAACAAGAATCCCGAAATGACTAAAATCGAATACTATGAAAGAAAGTTTAGCGTAGGCGAAACGATAGAAAGCATACTAAAAGTAGGCGGTTTTTTGGTTGAAGAAGGATATGCTGGCGGTTCTATTGGCGTTATGCTACCTAATATTCCGGAAGCAATTTTCACTTTATACGCTTGCGCTGCAACAGGAAGCGTATGCAATTTGATAAACCCCAGACTTCCTGCATTACACTTAAAGAAAATACTTCTTTCTACGAACACCAAAGTGTTGTTTGTTTATGATGCAATTTATGAAAAACATAAGGCAATTTTGGAAGAACTTGGGGTAAGAGCCGTTCTTTGTTCACCATTTTATTATAGACCGTTACTAAAAGTATTGTATACTATCAAGTCGCTTGCAAATAGGGCGCTGTATTTCGAAAGGGTTTTGAAGTATCAAAAATGCGCGCCTATAAGGAGTGACGGAAGAAACGCAGTAGCGTATATTCATTCGGGTGGAACTACGGGGGAACCTAAAACGGCAATGCTTTCTAGTTACGCGTTAAACAATCTTGCAAACGCAATTCTCTCAACGGTTCACCCTAACAATACCTACGACGCAAAGAGAGATGCTATGCTTATGATGCTACCCATATTCCACGGATTTGGATTAGGCGTTTGCGCGCATACTATTGCTCTTTCTTGCAGAATAGTCCTAGAACCTAGATTTTTACCTAGAGAAAGCGTAAGGCTTATTAAAAAGCACGCTATAACCCATTTGGCAGGAGTTCCTGCAATGTACCGCAAAATGCTAGGAGTAAAATCCCTTTATGATGGTAGATTAAAAGGTATAGTTAACGCTTTTTGCGGTGGAGATAGTCTAAGTGGGCTTGTGAAAGAGCAGTTTGACAGGGCGCTAAAAGATGCAGGTAGCGATGCGGAAATAGTGGAAGGATACGGTCTTACGGAAACTGCATCCGTAGTAACCGTTGGCATCAAGGGCAAAACCAAACCGGGATCGCAAGGGCAAGCGCTAAAAGGTAACGAAATTAGAATTTATGAAAATGATATCCTATGTAGAGCGGGGGAAATAGGGGAAATTTACGTTGCAACGCCTTCTCTCATGAACGGATACCTAGGGGATGAAAATAAAAATACCGCATTTATAGAAGGTAAGGAGTTTTTAAAAACGGGTGACCTGGGATATCTTGACAGTGATGGTTATCTTTTTTATAAAGAAAGAAGAAAAAGAAGTATCAAGATAGGCGCAATCAACGTTTTTCCACAAGAAATAGAAAGGGTTGCAAGAGAATTAAACGAAGTCGTTGAGTGTTGCTCTGCTAGGGCGTATGACAAAAACGGCAAGCCGTATATCCGTCTACATCTTCAACTTGCAGACGGAGTAGAATTGAATTCTTCGCTAGAAAGCAAAATTAAGAAAAAGATAGAACGCGAAATAGTGCGCTACGCAATTCCCAAAAAATTTGTTTTGGAAAAAGAAATCAAGCGCACGCAAATGGGCAAGATAGATTTTAATTATTACGAAAAGAAAAACGACTAAATTTCTTTTAGAGCTTTTTCATAAGCCGATAGAATTTTATCACGCATATATTCACGAACTTCCGTGCTAAGCGGATGAGCAATATCACGATAAGTGCCGTCAGGCGCTTTTCTTGATGGCATTACTATAAAACAGCCACCTTCTTTTGATTCAATTACTTTGATGTCGTGTACGACAAAAGCACCATCGATAATTACGCTTGCAACAGCTTTAAGTTTAGAGTCGTCTTGATTGATAATTTTAATACGCACGTCCGTAACTTGCATATCCACCTCTTTAGTTTTGATGATAATACACAAAGTTAGTTACACAAAGCGAGCTAATTAAAGTATATATCATAAAAAGACTTAATTCAATAGCTAAATTAAAAATTTTAACAATAAAAAGGTAAAAACTAATATTTTTACACCATTAGTACAAGTTTTGCATAAAATATGGTATGCTAAAAAATCAAAAAAATATAAAAATACACTTTATTGGAATTGGTGGTATTAGTATGAGCGCTCTGGCAAAGTTGGCTTTGACTTGGGGACACAGCGTAAGCGGGTCGGACAGAGCGTACTCAAAAAACGTAGAAGAGTTGGTAGAATGGGGAGCAACTGTTTACGTTGGAGAAAATAAGAAAATTGTTTTGGATGCAGATTTGATTGTGTATAGTGGCGCAATAAAACGCAATCATCCCGAGTATAAAATTGCCTTGGAAAGTGGAAAGAAGATGATTTCTAGGGAGTATTTTCTTTATGAAGTAAGCAAAAATTTTAATAAAACCATTGCGGTTGCCGGAACTCACGGCAAGACGACTACAACTGCAATGATAAGCCAAATCTTACTGGAAAATAATTCTCTTTACACGGCGCATATTGGCGGTCGCACGTCGCAAGGCAATTTAATTTATAAAGGCGATGACGTTTTTTTGACGGAAGCGTGCGAGTATAATAGGAGCTTTCTAGCGCTCCGTCCCGACGTTGCGCTAGTGTTAAATTTGGAAATGGATCATCCCGATACCTATTCTAATGAAGATGAAATACTATCTTCTTTTTTGTCTTTTACTTCGAATACAAGTGATGACGGAATAGTAATTTTGAATGCGGATTCACAAAGTTATAATATTCTTAAATGCACCTATAAGCATATGCTTAGCTATGGAATTGAGAATACTGCCGATTTAATGGCAACGAATATAATAAATTATGGAAATGGAGAATACGGTTTCCGAATATCGCAAAAGGGATACCCTAATTGCGACATAAGATTAAGTGTTGCTGGGTATCATAACGTGTATAACGCTCTTTCCGCTTTTGCTTGCGCAGTATCGATAGGGGTGGACAGGGACGTTGCAAGGCGCGGGATAGAAAAGTTCAAAGGAGTATGCGGTAGGTTTGAGTTTCTAGGAGAAAGGCAAGGGACTTCATTTTATCGTGATTACGCCCATCATCCAACGGAAATAAAGGCGACGTTAAAGACGGCAAGAGAAAAGTTGCGTGATTGCGGTAGACTGATTACGGTATTCCAACCACACACTCGATTAAGAACGGAAGCGCTTTTTGACGAGTTTGTGCTATCCTTTGCGGAAAGCGATGTAGTTTTCTTTTTGAAGGAGTATTTGGCTAGACAAGAAGAAGGGGGAAAAAGCGCGTATGAACTGTACCTTGCAACAAGGAATAAGGGTATTCTTGCAAGATACTATGAAACGGAAATAGAACTTGCTCGCGACCTTTTGGGAGAAATTAAAAGGGGAGATATGGCGCTTATTATGGGCGCGGGAGACGTTGCGGAAATGGGCAAATTATTGATAAAATAAAAAGGGGATACTTGGTAAAAATAGTATTGCAAAAGAATATCTTTTGTGGTATAATAAATCTACTTCAATTAGGAGAAACGGATGAAACTTTATACTGCAAGCGGCAACAAAGACTTCAAAGTAGTCGAGCTTGAAAACAACCCGGCGGAAGAGCAAGTAAAGTTAAAGGTTAGCATGGTATACCCCACGCTAGCCGACGTTTCCGTGTACGAAGGCAAACTGGATATAGAGTATCCAAGAGTGCCCTGCCGTATGGCAACGGCCGTTGTCAGCGAAGACCGTCCCGAATATGGTTTGAAGTTGGGCTCAAGAGTTATTCTTAATCCATACGTCAACCCTAACGAGTCAGAAGACGAAGATTATGATGAAATAGACGTTTATGGCATACATAGGGATGGTTTCCTAAGAGATTTTGTCGCTATGCCCATGGATAACGTCATACCTTTCCCGGAAGAAGTTAAGGAAGACGAAGCAATTTTTGCCGATACGGTAGCAGTAGCGCTCAAGATAATCAACACGATTAAACCCGAAAAGGGCGAATATATTGCGCTTATAGGCGGTTCTCTTCTTATGAATATTACTGCTCAACTTGCGCTTTATTATCAAGCGATACCTATCGTTATAAGCTCGGACAATCGTTTTTTGAAGCTTGCGGAAAATAAGGGCGTATATTATACCATTGATGAAAAACTAGAAGACGTAAAGAAAAAGGTATTTTCTATTACGGGCGGAAGGATGGCAGACCATACCGTTCAACATGCCTTAGATAACGTTACGTCTGCGTTTATATATTCTCTTGCCGCAAAGGGCGGGGATTGTATTATAGCATCCCTTAGTGACAGTTATATACCGCGTCAAGAAGCGGATATGGGGCTTATTGTAAAAAACAAACTAACGGTAAAAGGCGTAAGCTCGGGAATAAGTGAGTTTAATTCTGCAGTAAACGTTCTTGCGCAAAAGATACTAAACTTTGATGGTTTTATCGATAAAACCACACCCATCAAAGATGCAAGAGAGCTTTTTGAAGAGCTTGCGGAAGATGGATATAGGTATCAAGGAGCGGTAATTAGGGTCTAAGAGAGCCGAATAGGGTAAAAAATATAATATAGTCACGTAATTTAGTTGACATACTTAAATATTATAATTATAATAGTTAAGCACTTTAAAAGAAAATACGAGCAAACGAGGTAATAGATATGAAAGAAAAAATCCATCCTAACTATAAAGTTGTTGACGTTATTTGTGCATGTGGCGCA
>JAZRAN010000243.1:0-3213 GCA_045634605.1 Candidatus Stercoripulliclostridium sp.
AGAAAGTTTTACTACGGAAACACAGAATACGGCAGAAGTTAAAGCGACAAGCCCACTCGGTATCATACCTATTAGGGTTCCCATAACGGTTAGTACGGTATCATTTAGTTGGTTTTGTTGAGCAAAATACTTTACGCAGAAAAGCGCTATTCCAAGCGGTACGAGTATGACGCTCATAATCTTTATGAACTTCGTTAGAGCGCCTGCTATTTCACTGTTTTGAGCCTTTAGTTTTTTTGCGCCCATTGTAATTTTAGTAGCGTAGTTATCTACTCCTACGTGTATTACCTTACTTACCGCCGTTCCGCTAATTACAAAGCTACCGCTAAGTAGCTCGTCGCCGATTTCCTTTGTTACGGGGTCGGATTCACCCGTTATGAGAGATTCGTTAACTTCCAAAGCGCCTTCTACTACCACCGCATCAGCGCAAATTTGACTACCCGCTGAAAGTTCGATATAGTCGTCCATTACTATATCTTTTAGCGCTATATTAACCTTTTCCCCGTTTCGTATAGCCACTACTTTGGGCGCGCTCAAAAGAGAAAGTTTGTCTATCGTGCGCTTTGCCTTTAGCTCTTGGAATATTCCCATAAATAGGTTAGATACTACAACAAGCAAAAACCCAAAGTTAGATAGTCCGTCCAAATTCTTTGGCACAAAGAACAAGAGTATGACGCTTATCGCAACGAAAAGCAAATTAAAAAAGGTTATAAAATTGGTGCGTAGTATTTGCGCAACAGACTTGGTTTTGACGTTTTGTTCGCCATTAACCTTGCCTTCTTTTATGCGTTCTTGCACTTCAACGTTGGTTAATCCTAGAATTTTAGTTTCATTATTTTCCATTTATTCATCCTGCACAAAGTAAGATAATATCATTATATCACACACTAGAGCCATACGCAATATCAAATTTTCGTATTGAATTTCTATAAATTCAATGATATAATTTAAAATAACAAATCTATCGTATTATGGAGAGAAATATGAAGAAGTCCTTTGCAAAAAGATTATCTCTTACTATTTTGGTGGTTATGGTTGCTCTTACGACAACTCTTTGCGCCGTAGGCATTACAGCGAAGAAAGAGCCTAAACGCGCTATCGTAATAGTTACCGCTTTCCTTTCCGGCGGTCTATACCTAAATAATGAAGATGGTACTCAAACGCACCTTTGGGACCCACTCCGCAACTATGAAGATTTCCCAGTGCAAGAAGTTATGGATGCGGAAAACGGACTCGTGCTTAGCGAAGAAGTTATTAATAAAGCAATAAAAAGCGTAGGTGGCGTAGGCAATTTACTAACTACTTTGGTCGGTGAAGAAAGCATATTCAACAACTTAAAAGTAGACATTCTTACCGGCAAGTCAATCAAAGATATATCTCCCGCCAATCCCGACTCTCCCAACCGACTAAAATACGGCGCAATAAATTGCTACAAAGAAACCTACGACGAAATGGTAGCGGAATACGGTGATATCGCAGAAGTAGTAGTCTTTAACTACGACTGGCGCCTTGATAACGAAGACAACGCCATTCTCCTTGAAGAATTTATCAACGAGCGTAAATATGATGAAGTCGTACTAACCAGTCATAGTATGGGCGGTAACGTAGTTAGCTTATATCTGCAAAAACCCGAAAATCGCGAAAAAGTAGTGCTTTATACTCCTTACTCACCGGCAACGCTTGGCGCAGTCGACGCTCTAGTATATCTAGAAGACCCGGGTAGGCTTGTTAGCGGTATTGACCTAGGAGATTTGAGCGCGTTAATAGACGTTGGAAGTTTGGTTAGCAACGTTGCTAAGCCCTTCCTTAGAAGTCTTGTTAGTATGTATCAACTTCTTCCTTCCCCCTATCTTATGACTAGCGGTCAATACTCTAACGCCGGCGAAGACTTTATGATAACCGTTGACGGAGACCCGATAACCACCAAAGAAGAACTCGTAGAGTTCTACAAATCTCGCCCTTACGCTAAAGTTGACGGCGAGTGGATATACCCCTTGCAAGTGGAAGAAAACGGCAAAACCAGACTGGAAAACTATTGGGAAAACTCTAGGGTTATGATTGACGGAGTTTCTACTCATACGACCAACCTAGTCAATACCGTATACTTTATCGGCGTAGGTCAAAACGGCGCAGAAGGCGCAAACTTTATTACTAATGAAGACGGCGAAGTCGTATTAGACACCGTCCGTTACACAACCGAAGGCGACAATATGGTACTAAAATATTCCGCAACTTGCGGTAACGACCCAAGCGCTGATAACGTAGTGCAAATATCCAACGGACACCTTAACGTAGGCGTAAACTTCAAAGCGCTACTTATGGAACGCACCTTTGAAGAAATCAATAAGGTTTGGAGATAATTATTTATTAAAAAGAAAGAAGCCGATTTGCCCAGTGCATTTGTTTGACAAATGCGAAACTGGCGATAAAGCGGAAAAGTAAATGTGAATTTAGCAGAGGAGCGAATAACAATGTCAAATGAAGTAATCAGGCACATTCACAAATACGCAATGCCAATGTATGTAATGGTTTCCGTTCCGGAAATCAAAGAAGATAATATTTACCAGTCGCCGGTTATTTTGGGGTGCTTCAAAACCAAGGAAGATGCTAAGGCTGCGTGGAAGGCAAGGACGCCCAATTATAAATCCATAAAGGCAAAAACAGTTCACATTTACTATTTTAATCTGCAAACAGACGTGCAGGAAATACCTGAAAATGTGTTCTTTGTGGGCTCATACGAGGTTTCAGAATATGGTGGAGAGCTGCATTTTTGGTTTATACCCAGTGACAGTTATGCGGACATCGAGTCTTATTACAATGTTCGTGAATGGATCAATACGCAACCCACAATTAGTTTTCGTGAATTTTGCGAAAAGTCAAACGGGTGGGAAACCTTCTATGCTTCTAATGAGTTGTTCTGCATAGAGTGCCCTGTAGGTAAACTTGTGAACATATCAGTTCCACTTACAGATGTGATTTCTTGATGATTTTTATCAACAAATTCCAATTTATCTAACAGAATAAAACGAACCCCGACAGAAAATCTGTCGGGGTTAATTATTTATCTTCTGCATTGCAATTATGTCTTAACGGACCGTCGGGGACGCCGGTCCCTACAATGAAAAATCAAACTTCCTTATGAGAAGTCCGCTTTTCCGTGGATTTTTTGATTCAAGCAAGTGTTTCTTCGTTTGTTTCGGGTTCGGTGGGGAT
>JAZRAN010000244.1:0-1738 GCA_045634605.1 Candidatus Stercoripulliclostridium sp.
ATTGCTTCTTTAAGTTCATCACCGCTAAGGTTTGCAAAGTCGTTGTCTGCAAGGTACTTAAGTTTAAGTTCGTTTGGAGTTCCTTCTAAGCCTGAAGTGTATGCAGGAGCAACAACTGGGTCTGCAAGTTCCCAAATTTTACCAACTGGATCTTTGAAAGCGCCGTCGCCGTAAACCATAACTTCAATGGTTTTGCCGGTAGCCTTTTTGAGTTCTAATTGGATAGCATCAACAACTTCTTGACAGTCGCGGGGGAAGAGTTTTACGGTGTCTTCGGTTGCTTTGTTTGAGCCGAGTAGACCGTATGCTTCATTACAGCCTGAGCCGTTAATAGGTGCATTCATAATTTCATCAAGACCTAAAACGATTTCACCGCCGTTAGCCTTCAAAATTCTCTTAGTGCGAGCGCGAGTATGAATGTCGCAAGCAAGAACGTTTTTGGTGTAATTTAGGATAGCCTTAGGATTGTTTGCAAAAATGATTTCACACTCAGCACCACATTCTTCAACGAGATTTTTGTAGTATTCAACGTAATCAATGCCGGTGAAGGTATGCTTTACGTAGCCGAATAGATTTCTATAAGTTGCAAGGTCAAGAACGTCGGTGTAGGGGTTAATGCCCTTTTCATCAACCATATCAAGGCTAATGAGATGATTACCTACTTCATCGGATGGGTATGAGAGCATAAGGACAACCTTTTTAACACCCTTTGCGATACCACGAAGGCAAATAGCAAAACGGTTACGGCTGAGAATGGGGAAAATAACGCCAACGGTATCTCCACCGAATTTTGCCTTAACGTCACTTGCGATATCTTCAACTGAGCAGTAGTTACCTTGCGCTCTTGCAACGATTGCTTCGGTCATAGCAACAACGTCACGGTCATGGAAAGCGATGTTTTCTTCCTTTGCTGCTTCTAAAACTGAATCGGTTACGATTTTAACGATATCGTCACCTTGTCTAATGATTGGTGCGCGTACTCCGCGAGAAACGGTGCCTATCATGCGTCCCATAGTAAATCTCCTAAAGGTGGATTTTCATAAGTAAACTTATGACTTAAAAATTATACACTATAACAAGCAAAATACAATTAATTTTTACTAAAAAATTTCTATTTTTTATAACGCCGTTAGAAAAATCACCTTTTTTCTTAAAAAACAAGGTTTTCTAATATAGTTGAATTTGGTAATTAGTAATGATATACTAATTAAAGGAGAAAAATATGGCGCTTTTACTTGTTGTAATCTATATAACGTTCATCTCGTTGGGTTTGCCCGATAGCCTTTTTGGCGTTGCTTGGCCACTTATACACCTTGATTTTGGACTTCCCGAAAGCTTTGGCTCAGTTTACTCCGTAATTATTGCCCTAACGACGGGTGGCGTCAGTTTCTTTTCAGGACCACTAATTAAGAAATTCGGTACGGGACTTGTAGTTTCCGTATCTACTCTAATGACGGCAGTAGGACTTCTTGGAATTAGTTTTTCACCTAACATATACGCAATGATATTCTTTGCTACGATAGCAGGTTACGGTGGTGGCGCAATAGATACAGCGCTTAACAATTTCGTATCCTTACGCTACAAAGCAATACATATGAATTGGCTACATTGTTTTTGGGGTGTAGGCGTTACAATCAGCCCACTAATTATGAGCAACTTTTTAGGTGGTGGCGAGTGGCAAGAAGGATATCGCACTATTTCCTATATACAATTTGGAATGTCCTTAGTTGTCTTTTTA
>JAZRAN010000245.1:0-3787 GCA_045634605.1 Candidatus Stercoripulliclostridium sp.
CCTTAACTTCATTTTGTCGGATAACGTGCCATCGTCATTCATTCTGTTGCCGAGTAATACGAATACTTTCATAGTTTAATTAGGTTTAGCCCCGTCTCCTTGTCTGTTTTTCTGTCGACAACTAGGTCGATTACGTCTATAATTATTTCTGCAGTTGCGGAAATCCACACTTCGTTTACGTGTCCGCCATATACCCTATCAAGAGTAGAGAACGAGCCGTGAACATGTACGTATGGGGCTCCGTCTTTGCGGGTTAGGTTTCCTGAAAGAGATAATATCTCCATCTCTTCTTCTATTGCATCCTTGTGGTACTCTTGGGTGTTAACGTTGTATAAGCCAATGGTAATTTTATCCGTAGCTCCTATTCCGCTTACTCTACCGCACGTTATGTTTTCTTCTGAAATAAGCATTGTTAACAAAGAAATTATTTCTTCGCCCCTTTGCGCGCGTAGTACTATTGTATTGCCTACTCTTTTGTATTCCATTATTGCATCTCTCTCAAAAGTTCGATTACGATAGTAAGCATACGA
The DNA here is from genome assembly GCA_045634605.1 of Candidatus Stercoripulliclostridium sp. Classification (GTDB taxonomy): domain Bacteria; phylum Bacillota; class Clostridia; order Christensenellales; family DTU072; genus Stercoripulliclostridium_A. The sequence continues at coordinate 531 of JAZRAN010000245.1, forward strand.
AGAACGTGGAAAGGTCCCTTGTACGTGTGTCCCTTGCAAGGAGGCTCCGTGGGCTTACCATCACGACGTAGATATCCGTACCATTCGCCGTACTTAAAGTCGCTAAAGTGATCAAAAGCGTAGTCTACTACCCTATCAAACACTTCCATATACTTTTTGTTTCCGGTTGCTTTGTAGAGCTTTAGAGATGCTATTATGGCTTCGTTGTGTGGCCACCAAAGTTTCATATCGTGTTCATACGCTTCCACGGGATAACCTTCGTAGTCCTTAAAGTAAAGAATTCCGCCATAAGTTTCATCCCAACCAAACTCAAATGCGGTATCGAATACGTTCTTGGAAAACGCTAATAACTCTTCGTCCCCGCTATATAGCGCTTGGTCTAGTAAAAACCAACTAAGCTCTATTGAATGACCGGGATTGATGACTCTTGCGCCTGCGCTTTCCCTAAAGTATTCACCGTTAACGCCAATGCTTTCCAGCATAAAGCCGGTGCCTTTGATGTTGAACGCTTTTATGTCTTCTACCAATTCCTTAGCTACTGCATCGTAGTATGCAACCTTTTCTTTGTCGCTATCTCTCAAAACGCAAGTAACGTTAAGGAGAATCATAGGTAGATTTAGCGCCTTGCTATCACGAGTGCCCGGCACGCTCTTGGGGGTAATTTTATAGGGGTCGGTTTCGGGATTGCGATACATGCCTAGGCAAAAATCATAATATTTTCTTGCATTAGCCAAACATTCTAGGTCGCCGGTTGCCTTATAATACTCTGCGCAAGCAATAGTATAGAAGGTTTCCGAGAACATATATCTTCTTTTTCTTAAAGGCTTGCCGTCGGCAGTTACGGTAAAATACATTCTGCCGTCGGTATCTATGCAATGATTGTTAATAAAATCTATGCAAGACTTTGCAACGGGCAAGTATTCTTTTTTACCGAACGCATTTGCCATACGAGAAAACATATAGCCAGCTCTACCTTGCATCCATACGCCCTTGTCGGTAGAATAAATTTCCCCTTCTCTGTTTAGGCTAGTGTACATACCGCCGTTAACGGTATCGTAACCATGATTTAGCCAGAAAGGGATACAACTTTCGAATAGTTCTTTTTCAAACAAATGTAAATAATCTTTCTTTTCCATGCCACTATTATACTATACAAATACTTATATTTCAATATATGTGGCGCTAGTCTATTGACTTTTTTTCAATCTTTTGCTATTATTCTTATCATTACATTGATAAGAAGGCACGTATGCTTAAACACCCTATCCCTACTAAAATATATCTTACCGAAGACGAGATGCCAAAAGCGTGGTATAATCTACGCGCTGATATGCAAAAGTTACCGCCTTTGCTCAATCCTAAAACCAAAGAACCTTGTACCAGAGAAGAACTAGAAAATATATTCTCCAAAGGTTGCGTTGAGCAAGAATTGAACGACACCGATAGATATATAGAAATCCCCGATGAAATCAGAGATTTCTATACAATGTATCGTCCGTCACCGCTAGTTAGAGCGTATTGGCTAGAAAAGGCGCTTGGCACCCCTGCGGAAATCTACTATAAAAGCGAAGGTAACAATACTTCCGGCTCACACAAGTTAAATAGCGCTGTTGCGCAAGCATACTATGCTAAGCAAGAAGGCATATCTTCTCTTACAACCGAAACCGGCGCCGGTCAATGGGGCACTGCTCTTTCTATGGCGTGCGCTTTTTACGGCATAGACCTAACCGTATATATGGTTAAAGTAAGTAGCGAACAAAAACCTTTTAGAAGAGAAGTAATGCGTACTTATGGCGCAAAAGTTATACCGTCACCTTCCGAAACCACTAACGTAGGTAGAGAAATACTAAGAAAGCATCCCGGCACGGGCGGTTCTCTCGGTTGCGCTATTAGTGAAGCAGTTGAAGTTGCAACTTCCACCCCCAACTGCCGTTATGGTCTAGGTAGCGTATTAAATCACGTTCTTTTACACCAATCCATTATTGGACTAGAAAGCAAAATTGCTCTTGAAAAATACGGCGTAAAACCCGATATTATTATTGGATGCGCAGGCGGTGGTTCCAACTTAGGCGGACTTATTGCTCCCTTTATGGGCGAAAAACTGCGTGGAGAGCAAGATTATAGATTCATAGCAGTCGAGCCTAAATCTTGTCCTTCCCTTACTCGTGGCAAGTACGTCTACGACTTCGGTGATACCGGAAAAATAACTCCCCTAATGAAGATGTATACTTTAGGTCACGATTTTATTCCTTCCGCCAGTCACTCGGGCGGTCTACGTTACCACGGCATGAACCCCGTCGTAAGCGCGCTATATGACCAAGGATATATGGAAGCAACGTCCGTAGAACAAACTCGCGTGTTCGAAGCGGCAACCTTGTTCGCAAAGACCGAAGGCATACTCCCCGCCCCCGAGTCCAGCCATGCGATTAGAGTCGCCATAGACGAAGCTCTAAAATGCAAAGAAACGGGCGAAAAGAAAGTTATACTCTTTGGTTTAACGGGTACCGGATACTTCGATTTAGCGGCGTATAAACGCTTTAACGACAACGATATGAGCGATTATATCCCTACCGATGAAGAAATAGCAAATTCACTTTCAAAACTATAACAAGAAAAAAAGAACTCGCAAATGGCGTGTTCCATAGGGATTTTTTGACAACAAAAAAGACTAACGAAAGTTTTCGTTAGTCTTTTCATTTTTGCTTTGCAAAAACACCCAACTTAACTTTGTTAAGTATAGTGTGCTACACTTTTGAATTTTTCCACAAGGATAACTGTTCGATAAATCGGAATTTGTCAATACCTATTACCATAAAAAGCTTTTGCTTTTTTCGTATATTTCTTTACGAACTCGGTCTTTGCGTTTGTATAAGCATCTCGATTATGCTCGTATTCTTTCCATAAAGAAATCTTTAATTTTTCATACTCTTTTGCTATATCGGGAAACTCGATAAGATAATCCCTAAAATACAATTCATCGTTATCCCCTGCATATCTTAAATGCAAATGAAATACTTTCTCGGAAAATCCATTTTCGGTATATCCTTTATTAAAAGAAATTCTATCTTCGCTTTGCGACATACAAATATAGCCGTTGTTTGTAATCAAATCTTTATAATCAAACAAGTTGCTTTCTTTGAGAACTTCCACGAGAATATCAACAACAGGCTTTGCCCAAATGGAAGAAATCGCGGTACTTCCTATATTACTTATCCTTTGGACTTTTGGAAGAACTTTCTTTAACAGGGTTTCTTCTT
>JAZRAN010000246.1:0-8887 GCA_045634605.1 Candidatus Stercoripulliclostridium sp.
CGTAATGGGATTGCAAATAATGAGAATTATTTCATCCCTACTTCCGCTTAGCGACAATATTGCCGGATGGTTATTTAGCTTTATTATGCAAGGACTATTCCTTGGTCTATTCCCCTTCCTTCTTTATAAAGCAACCATAAAGGACGGCGACTTCCTAAAAGACGTACGCATAAAGACAAAAACACATCCTTTGAGCTACCTTCTTGCTCTCCCCATAGGACTATTTACCTACGTAGTAAATATGGGCGCAAGCTACCTTTGGTACGTAATAATGTCTACCTTTGGCTTTACCTACGTTACGAGTGGCGGTACTCTATTTACTTCGCCCGAAGTACTAATTTTAGAAATAATTACGGGGTGCATACTCCCTGCCGTGTTCGAAGAAATAACCGACCGCGGACTACTGCTTGCTACACTTGACGACGTAAAGAGCGACGTGGTAAAGGTCGTATGTCTTGGCCTATTCTTTGGCGCTTGTCACCAAAACGCTCCGCAACTTGGACCTACCGCCCTTGCCGGAGTAATAATAGGATTTATGGCGGTAAAAGGTGGCTCTATAATCCCCGGGATGATAGTACACTTTATGAACAACTTCCTAATCACAATCGGCTCTTATTGCGACCAAAAGGGTATTAGTCTTGGCATACTTTCCCAAATAAAAGACTTTATTTATAGCAACGTGCTTACGCTCGTGCTTGCTAGCGCAATAAGCGGTGTGTTAATCGTTCTACTCCTAAACCTTTATATGAAAATAAACAAGAAGGACGAGTTAAATAAACATAAAAACGACGTTGAAGAAACGTTATTTTCGGTTTATGGAATTCCGTCTTATGACAAAAACGGTATGCCAATATATTATACCAATGGCAAAAATCAAACGGAATTACCACTTGCAAAACCTAAAATCAGCGATTATACGCTACTGATAGTTGCTTTTATTTCCGCCCTTGCGGTTACCGCCTTTACTTTCGTTTGGGGGTTGCTAAGATGATTAAACTCAATATAGTTGCCGTAGGCAAACTAAAAGAAAAGTTTTGGACGGACGCCATAAACGAATACGTCAAGCGCATTTCTAAGTACGCAACGCTAAACGTTATCGAGTGTCCGGAAGGCGTAGACGAAGGCAACGCAGAAAGACTGCAAAAGCAAGAAGAAAGCGGTATATTAAAGAAAATAAAGGGTTACTGCGTGCTCCTTGCAATCGATGGCGACCTAATAAAAAGCGAAGACCTTGCTTGCTTAATAGAAAGGGAAAGCACGAAGGGAAACAGCGAATTCACTTTCGTCATAGGTGGCTCTCGTGGCGTTAGCGACGAAGTAAGAAAACGCGCGGACAAACTTATAAGTTTCGGTAGAGTTACTTATCCCCATCAACTTATGAGAGTAATACTAAGCGAGCAACTATATAGGGCAACAACTATAATAAATAAAACCAACTACCATAAATAACTCCTTACTGCATATTATCTAATATGCAAATAACGGAATTTTTTAGTAGTTTAGAGTTAGTGGGCGGTAGCATAAGCGTTATAGGAAAATCAACTCTCGGCGAGCCTATCCACCTTATCCACAAAGGGAGTCGACAAAAAGGCGGAGTACTGCTCATTGGTAGCGCTCACGCAAGAGAATATATTACTGCGTATCTACTACGCGACTTGATTAAAGAGTATGACGGAGAGTATCCCGTAGACGTAATTCCCCTACTCAATCCCGATGGGGTAAGGCTATGCCTTGGGGGACTGGACGCCCTTACGTTAAAACTCCGAGATAGAATTACTCTTTTGCGTATAAACGGTGGCTCTACGGACTTCTCGCAATGGAAAGCAAACGCGCGCGGTGTAGACCTTAACGTCAACTGTGACGCTAGGTGGGGACAAGGTCAAAGTAATATCACCTACCCTGCTCCACAAAACTATATAGGCCCTTGTCCTTTTAGCGAAGTGGAAAGTTACGCTGTAAAACGCGTTATAGACGAAGGCGATTACTCACTCGTAGTGGCCTATCACTCAAAGGGCGAAGAAGTCTACTACGGCTTTGGGAGTAACAAAAAATATAAGGCGGAAGCAAGCCTTGTTGCAAACGCGCTTGGCTACGCTCTAAAAACAACCCCACGCTCAACGGGTGGTATAAAGGACTACTTTACTCTTTCTACCAATAGACTTGGCCTTACGATAGAAGTGGGTAACGACTCGCTTACGCATCCCATAGGGCTAGAGTACCTGGACGAGATAAAAGACAAACACAAAGGAATAATAAATCTATATACGGAGATTGCTAAAAGGTTATGGACAAAATACGGTTTATGCGACAAGCAATAAAAGAAGCCGAAAAAGCCGAAAAAATTGACGAAGTGCCTATTGGCGCCGTTATCGTTAAGGACGGCAAAATTATTGCTCGCGCCCATAACAAAAAGGAAAGCAAAAATCAGGCTACCCGTCACGCCGAAATAGAAGCCATAGAAAAAGCAACAAAAAAGGTCGGCAATTGGTGGCTGGAAGACTGCGACATATACGTTACGTTGGAGCCGTGCGCAATGTGCGCGGGAGCGCTAATAAACAGTAGACTGCGCAATATCTACTTTGGCGCATACGATAAGAAGGGCGGTTGTTGCGGTAGCCTATACAATCTCCCCGTAGACGTAAGATTTAACCATAGACTAGGCGTAGAAGGCGGAATACTAGAAACCGAGTGCGCAATGCTACTCACAAACTACTTTAAGAAGAAAAGGAAATAAGACTATGATTATTTTGGTTGGATTAGGTAATCCCGGCAAAGAATACGAAAACACCTTCCATAATATGGGGTTCAAGGCTATCGATACGCTTGCCGACAAAATGGGCAAGAGCATCAAAAAAGCGGAGTGCCAAGCTCTAACTTGCACTTTTTCCAGAAACTCGGAAAAGGTAGTTTTCGCAAAGCCCATAACCTATATGAATCTTAGTGGACAAGCGGTAAAAAGTCTACTCCAAAAATACAACGCTACTCCCGACGATTTGGTCGTTGTATACGACGATATAGACATAGACCGATTCTCCATTAGGGCAAGAGCATCCGGTAGCGCAGGCACGCATAACGGTATGAAGAGCATAGTTGAGTGTCTTGGCACTACAAACTTCAAACGCATTAGAGTGGGTATCGGTCGCGACGGCGCGTATAACCTTGCAGACTACGTTTTATCAAACGTTAAAGCCGAAGACCGCGACACCTTTTCTAAACTTTTCGACGAACTTGCAACGGCGCTTGAGAGTTATCTTAAGCACGAAGACTTCGATAAATTAATGAGAGAAATAAATAGGAAATAATATGAAGATTTTACGATACAAAAGACCTGCAAAAAAATGGATAGACGCGCTCCCCTTAGGCAACGGCCTTACGGGCGCGATGGTTTATGGTGGAATAAAGAAAGAGCGTATTGCTTTTAACAACTCTTCTCTTTGGTCGGGTAGACCAAAAAAACACGACAATGAAGAAAGCCTTACCTATTTGGATGAAGTTAGAAGTTTAATCTTCAAAGGCGAAAATCACCTTGCCGACAAACTCACGGAAGAAAAACTCGACGGCGCGTATAGCGAAGGATATCTTCCGCTTGGGGAACTAAACATAGAGTTCAAGGGTCTCAAAAGTGGGAATTACGTTAGAAGCCTTGATATACAAAACGGACTATTTTCTTTGTCGACGGGCTCCAACGAAAGAGAAGCGTTTTGCTCATATCCCAAAAACTTATTCGCCTATAAAACTACGTCAAAACTCCCTTTTAGCGCAAAAATAACCGCTCTTGCGAAGATGCCTAACTACTATATATCTTATGGTAAACGCATCGTTCTTTCCGGTCAAGCTCCCGACCACGTAAAGCCGTCGTATCTTGGTAAAGTACAAAATCCCGTTGAGTATAATGAACTTCTAGGCATGGCGTACGCTCTCGTTGCAAAGGTCGAAACGAACGGCTCAACCCACTTTGACGGTAGCGGTTATTACGTAGAAAATGCAACGGAAATGATTATATACGCAACTACGGATACGGGCTTTATCGGCTACGATAAACTTCCGCGCACCGACTGCTCTTACCCTATCGCTCTTTGTAACGAGCGTCTTGGCTCTATAAACGACGATTACGATACGATTAAGGACGAGCATATTAAAGATTTTTCTACCCTATTCAATAGACACTCTTTGACGCTTGCTAAAGATAGCGGTCAATTTGCCGACTCCCTATACTACAAAGCAAAACTTGGTAAAATTACCCCCGAGCTAATTTCACTATTCTATAATTACGGCAAATATCTTACGATATCCGGCTCAAGAAAAGGCGGTCAAGCGCTCAACTTACAAGGCATTTGGAACGATAATATCCGTCCCCCTTGGTCAAGCAACTACACTTCTAACATCAACTCACAAATGAATTATTGGCCGACTTCTCAAGTATGCTTGACGGAGTGCCTTGCGCCTTATATAGATATGGTATACGAGCTTTCTCTGCGTGGAAAGTCAACCGCCAAAACCAACTTTGGAGCAAATGGCTTTACTTCCAATCACAACACGGATATTTGGCGTAAGACTGCGCCCGTAAAAGGCAATCCGCAATATATGTACGCTCCCCTTTGTGGCGCTTGGTACGCAAACGAAATCTACGAGCATTTTTCATACGGCGGACTCGATGATTATAAGGACAAAGTGTCAAGCATATTGCGCGCTAACGTAGAATTCATACTCGATTATCTTGTACTCCATAATGGATACTACGTAACCTGCCCTTCCGCAAGTCCCGAAAACACCTTCTTAAAGGACGGCAAGCCTTGCTACCTTGACTACGCATCAGCATTTGAAATGGGCATAGTAAAGCAAAGCCTAATAAACTACCTGGATTTCTTTAAGGAAAACGACCTTACCGACAAAGTTAAGGAAGTCCTTGATAAACTTTATCCCTTCAAAGAAGGCCCCGATGGCTTAGTCGAGTGGGCGGAGTATTACCCTACTCCCGAAAAAGGACATCGTCACTTCTCCCCCTTGTACGCTTTCCATCCTGCGCGCGCAATAGGTTATTACGCTAACCCCGTAGAGCGTGAGTGGGTAAGAAAACTTATGCATACTCGTATTTTTAACGTCAAGTACTACTATGGTTGGAGTGGCGCTTGGGCGCTTGCTATTTCCGCAAGATTAAGGGAAAAAGAAACCGTCGCTCTCGTTATATCAAGAGTGCTGGGCAAGGCGATATTCAAAAACCTATTCGATATGCATCCGCCAAGACTATTCCAAATTGACGGCAACTTTGGTTTTACCCACGGCATAAACGAAGCGCTTTGCCAAATTGAAGGAAATACCGTCGAGCTTCTTCCCGCTCTCCCCGACTACCTTTCTTGCGGTCAAGTAAAAGGACAAAGACTCATAGGCAATTATGCCGTCAACTTCAAGTGGGAAAACGGCAAGATTACTTACTTTGAGTCCATAGGCAAACAACTCAACGTATTAAACAAGAACGTTGCGGAAAACGCAACTCTAATAAACGCAACAATCGTAAAGGAGTAAGATTATGAAAAAGAGAAACGGTGCTTGCCCCATTTGTTACGCTAGAAGCCTAGTCACCCCAAAAGAGAAAAAAATCCCCACTCTCTACAACCAAACTCCCTTTGAAAACGGCCTTGCAAAGACTCCCCCTATGGGCTGGAATTCTTGGAACGTATTCAAAGAAAACATAGACGAAACTATGCTCTATGAAATGGCAAAAGCTATGGTTGATAGCGGTCTATTGGACGCAGGATATAATTATTTTAACCTAGACGACTGTTGGGAAGCAAAGGCAAGAAACGTAAAGGGAGAACTTGTTAGCGACCCTATCACTTTCCCAAGTGGCATAAAATCCCTTGCGGAAAAGGTTAACGCGCTCGGCCTAAAACTCGGCATATACAGTTGTAACGGCCCCCTAACCTGCCAACATTTCCCCGGCTCGCAAGGATACGAATATAGGGATGCTTACACCTTTGCAAGTTGGGGCGTAGAGTACTGGAAACTCGACTATTGCCACAACGTACCCTTTACCGATTACGCTCCACTAGTTGCAGGTATAGCAGTAAGCGAAAAGGGAGTAAAACCCACTCGCCTATACTCCGCAGAAGAAGGTACAAGGTATGGTAACGCTCACATATTTACGACAAGGTATCCCAAAAAGCGTTATAATAGCACCCAAAGGTTCAAAAAGCATTGTAGCGGACTGGATAGAGCGGAAGGCAAAATCGAGTGGCAAGTGGAAGTAGAAAAGGACGGCGAATACGTGCTTACCGTATATACGCACGAGCTTTACCCCAAATACGAAAAGCTACTTGGAGTACAAGTTAACGACAAGGAACTCTACCTAATTAATATCCCCAAAGAGATAGTACATTGGCAAGAGTATATTACCCAAAAGATAGTTAGCCTAAAAGCAGGCAAAAATAAGATTAGCCTATTTAACCCCATCAATAATCGTTCAACCGGTGATATGCTACAATTCCAACACGCAGGCAAATGCATAAAGCAAGCAACCGCAGACTATGCAAAGGACGCAGGCGTAGAAGAAAAACCCATCGTATTTTCCATTTGCGAGTGGGGTAGCGGAGAACCGCACCTTTGGGGCAAGAGCGCAGGCAACCTATGGCGCACGACGGGAGATATTTACCACAATTGGAATTCCATCAAAAAACTTTACGAGCATAACGTTGAACTTTACACCTATGCCGACGTAGGACATTGGAACGACCCGGATATGTTGGAAGTTGGCGTTGGCAACTTTACTTACAACGAAAACGAAGCGCACTTTGCCCTTTGGTGTATGATGGCATCTCCCCTACTTCTTGGTAACGATATAAGAAGTATGAGCGAAGACGTACTCAAAATTATTGCTAACAAGCATCTTATTGCAATAGACCAAGACGCTCTTGGCAAGCAATCAAAACGCATAGTAAAAGCAAACGTCGACGTACTCGTCCGCCCCCTAGCAAACGGCAAAACGGCTATTTGCTATTTTAACAAAACCGACTCGACCAAAACTTTTAGTTTTGACGAAAATATATTTGAAAATGAAAGTTATATCGACTATAATAAAAACGGCGAAATTTTTGACTGCTTAACGGCTCAAAGCGTAGACAAGAGCGATATGCTAAGCGGTAAAATCCCCGCTCGTAGCGTAAAAGTATTTACAATATAAGGAGTATTATTATGAGCGAATGCACTCACGATTGTAGCACTTGCGGACTTAATTGCCCATCAAAGCAACAAACCCAAAAGCCCGTTAATGAATTTGCTGCGCCTATGAATAGCCTTTCCAACGTCAAAAAGGTATACGGCGTTGTTAGTGGTAAAGGTGGCGTAGGTAAGTCCTTGGTTACTTCTACCCTTGCAGTTAACGCAAGAAGACGCGGTTATGAAACCGCCGTTTTGGATGCCGATATCACCGGCCCTTCTATCCCCCGCGCTTTTGGTCTAACCGAGCCTGCGGAAGCAATGGATGAAAACAACATCCTACCCGTTGTTACCAAAACCGGCATAAAGGTTATGAGCATCAACCTTCTTCTTGACGACGTAACGAGTCCCGTTATATGGCGTGGCCCCGTCCTTGCAGGCACGGTAAAGCAATTTTGGTCGGACGTAGTATGGTCGGACGTAGACTATATGTTCGTTGATATGCCCCCGGGAACGGGTGACGTACCGCTAACCGTATTCCAAAGCCTACCCCTTGACGGCATAATCATCGTAACAAGCCCCCAAGAGCTCGTTGGTATGATAGTGGAAAAAGCGGTTAAGATGGCTAATATGATGAACATTCCCATCGTTGCGCTAGTAGAAAATATGTCTTACTTCGTATGCGACAAGTGTGGAGAAAAACACTACCCCTTCGGCAAGAGCAATCTTGAAGAAATCGCAAGCAAATACGGCATAAAGCACATTGCTCGCTTGCCTATCACTCCCGACCTAGCAAGACAAGCCGACAAAGGCCTAATCGAGCTCCACGAACTCGAACTACTAGACAACCTAAGCGACAATCTATAATAATCAAAATTAAACGCCCCGAAATCGGGGCGTTAGTTTTAGTTGTTTTGGATTTTGCGTAGGATTTCTACGTCGGCGGGACAAAAGTTGTAAAAGGGAATTTCTTCCTTCGTTATCCACTTTATATCGTTATGCTCAAGTTTTTTGGGAGTGCCTTCTTTTATGGTTGCGTTAAAGAGCGTTAGGTTTACGGTTACGTCGGGATAGACGTGAGTTACCGCCATAAACTCTTCCCCTACACTCAAGGTGACGTCCAACTCTTCCTTGCACTCGCGAATCAAAGCCGATTGCTTGGTTTCGCCACTTTCTACCTTTCCGCCAACAAACTCCCAAAGGAGCGCTCTCGCTTTATTCTTTGGACGTTGGCATATTAGGAATTTGTCGCCGTCCCATATTAGAGCTGCTACCACTTCTATCGTCATTGTTCTATTACCTTTTTGAGCAATATCTTACCTTGAAATCCACCATGCTCTTCCGCTTTCTTTGCTCTTATCTCTTCCAATTCGTCAATAGTATATCCACGAGCAACGGCTACGGCGTATATAACTTCCATTAGGTCGGCAAGCTCTTCCGCATTTTTGTCATTATGATATTCCAAAAGCTCTTCATCAAGCTTTTTGTCCAGCATCTCGATATACTTTTCTTGCGATAAAACTTCCGTTTGGCAGGTTTTTCCTGCTTTTTCTATGATTTCAGGTATCTTATCTCTAACCAGCTTGTCGTAGATGATTTCCTTCATTGACTATTTGTTGAGTAGCGCGTAATTCTTCTTGTTTGACTTATAAAGTTGCTTAAAGACAAGGAAGTTGCGGTCGTAAATTGCCTTGCTTTCCGGGTTGGGAGTAAAGGTCTTTTCTACTTCTATGTA
>JAZRAN010000247.1:0-4588 GCA_045634605.1 Candidatus Stercoripulliclostridium sp.
AAGGCTAAATTTATTCTTAATCCCGTAAACCTTGCTATATATCTTGGACAACCGCAAACAAATTTTGATTATAAAGAAAGAAATGAATAGAGAAAAATTAGAAAAAATACTTCAAGTTACACCTTCAACCATACAAAAGTCTATACAAAGGGAAAACTTTAATGCGTTCATACATTATGGATTGAATACTTTTGTCGGAAAAGAGTGGTCGGATGGTACTATATCTCCCGAAGTCTTTAATCCTAGCAATCAAGACGCAGAGCAATGGGTTAAAGTTTTGAAGTATGCCGGCGCAAAGGGTATAATTTTTACGGCAAAGCACCACGATGGATTTTGCATGTGGCAAACAAAAACTACGGAGTATTCCATTAAGAATAGCCCGTATAAAGACGGAAAAGGTGACGTCGTAAAAGAAGTTAGCGATGCTTGCAAGAAATACGGAGTAAAGTTTGGCATATATCTTTCTCCTTGGGATAGGAATTCCGAGTATTATGGCACGGAAAAGTATGACGATTTTTACGTTAGCCAACTAACCGAACTTTTGACTAATTACGGCGAGATATTTGCCGTTTGGTTAGATGGCGCTTGCGGGGCGGAAAGCGATGGTAAAAAAAGACAGGAATACGATTTTAAGAGATACTATTCGGTAATTAGAAAGCTTAGTCCTAAGACTATAATTTCCAACTGTGGTCCCGACGTAAGATGGGTAGGGAACGAAAACGGCACGGCAAGAAAGGCCGAGTGGAACGTAATTCCCAGGCTTATTACAAGTGAAGAAAAAGTTATAGAAAATAGTCAAAGTAGCGAAAACCAAAATATGAAACTCCTAAAAGAGAGCGATATTTTGGCAAAAGATATCGGAAGTCGCGAGTATTTGGACAATTTTGATGATTTTGTTTGGTCTCCTGCGGAAGTTGACGTATCAATTAGACCCGGTTGGTTTTATCATAAGTCACAAGACCGCAAGATTAGGAGCGTAAGAAACCTTATGAATATCTATTTGGGCGCGGTAGGTGGCAATAGCTTGTTACTTTTGAACGTTCCACCGGATAGGTCGGGAAGAATTAGCGATTATGACGTCGACGTTTTGGTTAAGTTCGGCGATAGGGTAAAATCATTACTTTCTAAGCCCGTCTGCGTAGAAAAAATAGTAGCGCCCGAGCATGAAGGCTCAAATAAAATTAAAAACGTATTAACCTACGCCTATAATAAAAATAGTTACGATGCTACGAGTTACTATACCCCTAAAGAAGAACGTGAAAGTTATGAAATAAAACTCACGTTTGATAAACCTTACAAAATCGATAGGATGAGAATTGTAGAAAACGTTGCTTTTTCTCAACGTATAGAGAACTTTAAAGTAACAACTAACGCAAATGGTAAGGAAATCCTACTATACGAAGGCGAAACTATCGGGTATAATCGCATTGCGGTATTCAATAGGACTGTATTAACGGATAATTTGACGCTTACGATAGATAAGTGCAGGTCAAAGCCATATTTGGAGTTTGTCGGCGTATATGAAACGGATGGAAACAACCTAAAAGAACCTTTAATAAAGCGAATTTTTAAGAAATAAACCATTTTATTAAGTGGGAAAATTTTTTATAAACTTTATTCGAAAAAGTGTTGCAAAATAAGTTTGGTTATGCTAATATAATTGGCGAACTGAATTTTGCGATCGTGGCGGAACAGGCAGACGCGTACGTTTGAGGGGCGTATGGGAGACCGTATGGGTTCAAGTCCCATCGATCGCACCAAAGAAGACGGAATACAATCCGTCTTTTTCTTTCTCCGGTTTAATTGTTTCATTGGGGGGAAACGGACGTGGAATACGTAAGGTCTTGTGGCTTCGTTGCATATAAGCAAATTAATGACGACGTATGCTATCTTATTATAAAAAGCGTAGGTGGCGACGTTGGTTTTCCCAAAGGACACATGGAGATAGGGGAAAACGAGCTTGAAACGGCTATTCGTGAGTTGAAGGAAGAAGCTAACGTAGAAGTGGAAGTTGTTCCTAATTTTAGACGAGTAATAGAATATCCTTTATTGAGAAAACCTAACGTTATGAAACAGTCTGTTTATTTCTTGGGAAAATGTAAAAATGACAAGATAATTTGCCAAGAAAGTGAAATTTTAGAAGCAAACTTCGTTTCGTACGAAAAAGCGATAGAATTATTGACGTTCGAAGAAACCAAAGCAGTTTTGAAAGACGCGCGAAAATTTATTAATCGAAACAAGTTGGCATAAATATCAAATAAAGGTGTAATTTTGGGGTGTAAGATAATGAAGGGAAAGGGAAAAGAACAATCTAAGGAATTAAAAGTACTAGCAGTTATAGGTAGCGTTTTATTTGGTTTAGTCCTTATTTGGGTATTATGGTTAAAGTTTGGCAACGCTGATTCTATTTTGTTCAACTACGGACAACTTTTGGAGCTAACGGCAAAGGAAAGATTCTTGTTAGATATTGAGCCTTTCGTTCGTAAACCGTATCACGGCGAAAATTATTGGTTAGAAATTGCATTAAATGGATTTGTTTTAGCTCCTTTTGGAGTCACTTTTAACGTTATTGACAAAAAGAGAAGAGTGTGGTTGCACGTTCTAATATGCTTTTTATTCTCACTTGGAATAGAAACGTTGCAATTTTTTACGATGATTGGCGGATTTGCAACGGCGGATTTAATTATGAATACGTTAAGTTATTTTGTTGGGTTAATTATGTATCATCTTATTTTTAGATGGTTGCCCACTAAAGTAAATATTGTTATTTGCGTTTTGTTCATCTGCGTTCTTTGCGTGGCTCTGGTTTTTGCCGTCGCTAGTGTGGTAGAAATTAAGGATACGCTTGCAATGATTTTATGCAAATAGGCATAAGGCTCTAAAAAGTTTATAGTTACTGACACAATATAAGGAATATTCTTTCTGGTTAGGCAATAATCTTTACTTGACAAATGTCGAGTAGGGGTATAGAATTTATTAGCAGTATGCGGTCGTGGCGGAATTGGCAGACGCGTAAGATTCAGGCTCTTATGAAGTAAAATTCATGCAAGTTCAAGTCTTGTCGACCGCACCAAAAAAGTCGTATCAATTCGATACGACTTTTGTTTTATATAATATTGCATTTATTCTGCGTCAGGGTTGGTTTCTTGAACTTCTTGAATTTCTTCGCTAACTTCTTCTTGAGTTTCTTCGGTTACTTCCGTTTTGCCAAGTTTTGCGAGTTCTTCCTTTTCTTTTTTGCCTAGGTCGTTAGTGTTCATTGACTTTCTAAAGACGACGTAAGTGCTGTATAAATATTCGGTTGACATATTTATTATCATAGTTAACGCGAGTACCAGATATTCGTTCCAGCCGGCCTTTACCGTCAAGGCGTCACCCCATAGAGTAGAAAGGGGAGTGAATACTGCGTAATATGCCAAAACGAGTAACATTGCTTTTGGAACGTTATTTGCTGATTTAAAGGTGAATTTTCTATTGAAAGTAAAGTTCCATATAACGGATAGTACCAAGGCGGTTAAATACGATGGCCAATAGGGTAGTTTGCCAATTTCGTTCATCAAAGTAAACGTAACCGTTTGTATTATTCCTGCGGATGCGGAAAAGAGTACGAACTTTATTACTCTTATAATTTCTTGTTTGCGCTTTAACTTTTGTTGCTCGGGAGTTAAAACTTCGGTTTCCTTGGTTTTTACTTCATTTTCGTTTTGAGTCATATCTATCTCCAATGGTTGTTTTATTCAACGTATTGATTATAATACTAATTCTAAAAAAAGTAAATACCAAATCTTGTAAAGTTGCATATTGATTTTTTGTTTAACCTATTATATAATATAGATACAAGGTAGGCATTATGAAAAAAGTAACCAAAGCAATTATCCCGGCAGCAGGGTTCGGCACAAGGTTTTTACCTATTACCAAATCCGTTCCCAAGGAAATGTTGCCCATATTAGATAGACCTAGCATCGATTACGTTATCGAAGAGTGTCTTTTGAGCGGTATAACCGACGTTTGCATAGTAATTTCTCGTGGTAAAGAAGCGATTTTGAATTATCTTGACGTTAACGCCGAACTTGAGTCTGCGCTCATTAAGGCGGGCAAAACGGAAGAATTAGCTTTAATAAACAAATATTCCAACGTAAACTTCACCTTCGTTCTTCAACCCGAAATGCGTGGTACAGCAAAGGCTATTGAACTTTGCAAAAACTTCGTAGGCAACGAGCCTTTCGTCGTTCTTTTCCCCGACGACGTCATTTTTAACCCCGAAAAACCCGTTACTAAGCAACTGATAGAAGCGTATGAAACAACCGGAGCGAGCATAGTAGGTTGTCAATATATGCCGGCTGAAGAAGCGGTTAACTACGGCGTAATGAAAATAAGCGAACAAAAAGGCAAATATATCCTTATAAACGGATTCCAAGAAAAGCCATCGCTAAAAGAACTTGCGTCTAACGTTACTTCTCTTGGAAGATTTTTGTTAACTCCGGAAATATTCGACTGTATATTAAGGACTAAACCCGTAAAAAACGGGGAAGTATATTTACCATCGGCAATAGATATTCTCTCGCGAGAAAGCGCCGTTTACGCATAT
>JAZRAN010000248.1:0-3095 GCA_045634605.1 Candidatus Stercoripulliclostridium sp.
ACGTCGGAAACCAAAAGGATGAGTACGACAACGATTATGCCAAATACGGTAAGGGTAATGTATTGCGATACTCCGGGAATTACAAAAGGTAGTCCACTCCTATAGAACATATAGTCGCCCGTCAATCCAAGTACTTTTAGGTCGATAATTTCGCAGTTGACAAAGTGAATTGCCGTTCCCAAGAAAGTCCATCCAAAGTCCTTGATATTAGGAATATACTTTTTGCTTGCGTACTCGAATACGGGTATAAACAAAAGCCCCGTGTGTTGTAGTACGCTCTTCAAAATGGGGAATACGAACACGCTTGTAGAGAATATTCCGTCCGGCATAACAAAGGTTAACACACCACCTATAAAGCCGAAAAGATAGAACATTTTCTTTAATACTTTGCTATTTAGCAAGCACGCAATAGGCACTAATATTCCGTTTAGGTTGCAAGGATACATTGGGTATAAATCTATCCAAGATGCTTTCTTGACTGTCATATAGATTATTCTCCAAAATACTTCAAATGCAAGTTGGAAAATTGCTATGCCTATAAGTATTTTCTTTTTATCGCGTTCACTTATTCTTTTGCTTGCGCCAGTAATCCAACACGCTATGACTCCAATCACTACAACCGCTAAAACAACGTAGTGCATAGTCGTATATTCATACGCGCCGGGAATACCCATATCGCCAATAAACCATTTTCTTATTACGTCCATAATCTTACTTCCTTACGTTTATATACTTATTTTACCATTGTATAAATGACTTTTCAAGTAGCAAATCAATCTTCTTTACGATAAAAACTATTACCACCTATAAACTCTCTTACTATACTCGTCGGCGGTATTTCATCGTCAACGTCGGCTTCTCTTACGAAGTTTAGTATCTTAACCATAGCGCGTACTTGGTCATAGCACTCGTCGGACGGCTCTATTGCGTTAAGGAGTGGGAATATATGCTTTTTGATTATAGCAAGTTCATAGAGCGTTGCGCTATTGAATATAACGTCCGCATTTTCTTGGAACGGGAAAATCCACCGTTCTTCCCCGCGTCTTACGGAGTCCCACATATCGAGCGTATTTTGCACGCTTGAACCACGAGTTTCATAGTCACGCATTGTGCGTCTCAAAAGCCTTAAATAACTAGAAGGTATCCTATTATGGTCGTCAAGGTTGAGAGCAAGAAGTGGACTTACGTAGAGCCTAAACACGAGATTGGGTTCCATATCATTAGGCAACAGGGACGGATTTAGGGCGTGTAAACCTTCTACGATAATGACGGACTTGTCGCTAAGGCAGAGCTTGTGTCCCACCCACTCGCGTTTGCCACGCTTAAAATTGAACGAAGGAAGTTCTACTTCTTCTCCGTTAAACAATGCGTCTAGGTGCGCGCTAAAAAGCGCGGTATCTATTGTATTAATATGCTCTAGGTCAACCTTGCCATCGGGGCCGGGCTCTATCATATCCCTGTCCAAATAGTAATCGTCCAAGCTCATCAAAATAGGTTTTTTACCATGCACGCGCAATTGCGTAGCCAGTCTATTGGCAGACGTGGTTTTACCTGATGAACTAGGTCCGGCAAGCATAACGGCTTTCGCTCCACGCTCGCATATAGCGTTGGCAATTTCGGAAAAGCGTTTTTCGTGAAGAGCTTCATTTACTCGTATAAGTTCTCTAATTCTACCGGAAAATACCAGTTCGTTAAGGTCGGCTACGGTCTCGCACTCCATTAGCTCTCCCCAGTCTTTACCTTCCGTGTACACACTAAGAAAATTGGGCATCTCTTTATAGTATGCAACCGAGTCGGGATTATTGACGTCGGGAAGAATAAAAACGAATCCATCGCTCATAGGCGCTACGTCCCAAGTACGAAGATAAGACGTCGCGGGAGCCATTTCACCATAATAGTAATCGGCAAAATCACCTTCTTTGTATATATAAAAAGTCTTTTTGCTCCTGTATTCAAGCAAACGCGCCTTATCGTCCAGGCCTTGACTCTTATAGTACGCTATGGCTTCTTCCGTAGGAATTGCGCTACGACGAAGAACTATATCTTCTTTTACTATAGCGTTAATTTCCGCCTTTAACCTTTCCGCAGAAAAGTCGGGCGCATTTTGAACCTTGAAGTATACGCCGGAGCCCAAAGTACAACGCATTTTGGCTTGCGCGTTAGGCCACAATCTTTCTATGGCAAGGAAAATGATAAACTGCGCCGTTCTCATATAGGTATCTCTACCCGCTTGGTCGTTGTAAGTAAGTAGGCGCACTACTCCGCCCGATGACGCTATCGCTTTTCTAACGGACGACCTTTCCGGCGTAGCGTCTTTTTCCCTAAGCGGAACGTAATTCAAAGTAAACACCCTACCTGCCATTTTTGCCGCTATCGGGTCAGTGGAAAGCTTTCCTTTAACTAGTCCTAATTCCTTTACTATATCATAAAGAGATTGTCCCGGAGCTACGGTATATTCACGATTGTCAATAATTAATTTCATAGTCTTGTTCCTTTCACACGCCTATGGCGTGATATAAATAATATTGTCCATTGCCTTGGAGTATAACAGCTTTATATAAAAAATGGCTGACTCCTTAGCTTAGGTAGTCAACCATTACGGTGGTTAGTAGAAACGCTTGTCCCATTACAAGCATATACCTACATATTAATTTTATAGTAAAATGCGTGTGTTGTCAATATAGATATTTTCCATACTCCTTGCAATTAACGATAAGAAGTGGTATATTACAAATATACGAATCCAAAAGGACGTTATTATGGGAAAAGACGTGAGAAAAATTTTAGCATTACTATTAATAACCGCCGCCATTTTGGCGATTATGACTTCTTGTAGTTTTATAGAAGACTTAACCGGTAACTTGAATATCGGCGAAGAAGACGTTACGGACGATATTCCGGGAGAAACCGACGACAATGACAACGTTGTTCCGGACTCCCCAGAAACCCCGGACACTCCTTCTACCCCCAGTGAGCCTAGCGAACCGAGTGAACCTAGTGAGCCCAGCGAACCGAGCGAGCCTTCCACACCGAGTGAACCGAGCGAGCCTTCCACTCCGAGCGAACCTTCCACTCCGAGCGAACCTTCCACTCCA
>JAZRAN010000249.1:0-2440 GCA_045634605.1 Candidatus Stercoripulliclostridium sp.
TGAAAAATGCTTTGAAAAATTAGTTGAAAAGAACAAGAATGGCGAACGTTTCCGTTTCCTAGACGGCCCCATCACCGCTAACAATCCCATGGGTATTCACCACTCTTGGGGTAGAACGATGAAGGATATGTACATTAAGTACAACGCCATGTTAGGTAAATCCTGCCAATATCAAAACGGCTTCGACTCCCAAGGTCTATGGGTAGAAGTAGAAACCGAAAAGGATTTGGGAATAGAAGTTAAGAGCGATATTACCAAATACGGCGTAGATAAGTTCACCACTAAGTGCATGGACAGAGTTAAGAAGTTTGCCGGCGTTATTACCGGACAATCACAAAGACTAGGTCAATGGATGGACTGGGAAAACAGTTATTTTACCAATACCGACCTTAATATCACTTCCATTTGGCACTTCCTAAAGGTTTGTAACGAAAAGGGATGGTTGGTTAAATCCCACCGTCCTATGCCTTGGTGTCCCCGTTGCGGAACTTCTCTTTCCGAACACGAAATGAGCGGTTCTTACGCAGATATGGAACACCTTTCCATTTTTGCAAAACTTCCCATCGTTGGAACTAATGATAAAATTATCCTTTGGACTACTACTCCTTGGACTCTCACTTCCAACTGCGCTCTTGCGGTTAATCCGGAAATAGATTACGTTCGCGTAAAAGTTAAGAGCGACGACGCTACTTTGATAGTTGGAAAGAACGCTATCGGCAAGCTAAAGGGAGATATCCTAGAAGTTAGCAACCCCTTCAAGGGCGCAGAACTCATTGGCAAGGAATATAAGACTTGCTTTGAAGATTTTGAGTGCCAACAATTCACTCATACCATCGTTCCGTGGGAAGACGTTGACGCAACCGAAGGAACGGGCGTAGTTCACATTGCTCCCGGATGTGGCGCAGAAGACTTTGAACTCGGCAAAAAGCTTGGTATCCCCACCATTTGCCCCATCGACGACGAAGGCGTTATCGTAGAAGGCTTTGGTCAATTTAGCGGTATGAAGACCACCGACCTTGTTGACGACGTTGTTAAGGCTTTGGAAGAACAAGGAAAGCTTTATAAAACCGAAATGTACACCCATAGCTATCCTAAGTGCTGGAGATGTAAGACTCCCGTTGTATTCAAGCTCGTTGACGAGTGGAGCATTCGTACCGATGAAATCAAACCCCTTATGATAGAAGCCGCAAAGACGGTAAAATGGGAACCCGAATTCGCAGGAAAGCGTATGCTTGACTGGTTGAATAATATGGGAGATTGGAACATTAGCCGTAAGAGATTCTACGGACTACCCTTACCTTTCTACGTCTGTAAGAAGTGCGGTCACGTTACCGTTATAGGCTCCAAAGAAGAACTCATAGAAAGAAGTGAACACGGCAATATCGACAACGTTCCGCACCTTCATAAGCCCTATATCGACGAAGTTAAAATCCACTGCGAACATTGTGGCGAACTAGTAGAAAGAGTTCCCGAAGTCGGCGATTGCTGGCTTGATGCGGGTATCACTCCCTTCTCCACCAAGAAGTACTTTAGCGACAGAGAATACTTTGATAACAACTTCCCAAGCGACCTTGTTATAGAAATGAAAGAGCAAATTAGACTTTGGTTCTATTCACTTCTCTTTATGTCCGTAACCCTTACCGGTAAGGCTCCCTATAAGCAAGTAGTTGCTCACTCTTCCGTTATTAAGGAAGACGGTGGCAAGTTTAGTAAGACAGGCTATATGATTCGCTTTGACGAAGCTGCAGAAAAGATGGGCGCAGATACCATTCGTTATATGTTTATGGGTAACCCCATTGCAAGCGACGTTCGTTTTGGTTATAATCTCGCTGATGAAGCAAGAAGAAAGATGCTAGGTTTCTGGAATATCTACGTATTCTTTAACCTTTACGCAGCAATCGACAATCCCGATATCGCAAACCATAAGATTGATTACGCAACCTTGACGCATAGCGATAAGTGGCTACTAAACCGTACCAACGCATTTATTAAGTTTGCTAAGAATTGTATGGAAACCTTCCGTCATCCTGCTCTTGTAAAAGAATTTGAAGCATACGTTGACGACGTTTCCAACTGGTATATTAGAATTAATCGTAAGCGTTTCTGGAAGTCTACGGATGAAGTTGACCAAATGAACGCATATTGGTGCTTGTATCAAGCCATTAAAGCAACCCTTGGAATTATGGCTCCCATAACTCCCTTCATTACCGATTATATCTATCAAAATACCGTTCGTGAAGTAGAAAAGGATGCGCCCATAAGCATTCACCTTACTTCCTATCCCACGCCCCTTGATATCCCGGAAGAAGCAAATATCTTGAGCGAAACGGCTATCTCTCGTGAAATTATTGCAACCGCTCAAAGAATGCGTAATGAAGCGCAAATCAAAGTTAAGCAACCCTTATCCCGCCTTTTTGTTACCGCAAACGACGAAGACATA
>JAZRAN010000250.1:0-2150 GCA_045634605.1 Candidatus Stercoripulliclostridium sp.
CTTTACGTTTTGCCCTACTTCGTAGGTGGCGATTCTTCCACAAAGAGCGCGCTAATCAAGTTGATTCCTTACGTTGTTACCGTTTTAGTACTTTTAGTCGTAAGCATTACGGGTAGCAAAAAGGCTCAACCCCCGGCGGCGTCAGGCTTAACTTACTTTAGAGAAGAACGATAATGGACAATATCGAACGTATGAAGGCAGGGCTGCTGTATGACCCTACGACGAACGACGTTATGGACTATCAGCTTTCCCTTCTTGATAAAATGGTAGAATATAACAACACCCTTCCGAGAGAACAAGAAAAGCGTCAAGAATTGCTTAAAGAACTCTTTGGGTCCGTTGGTAAGGGTTGCTATATAGAAGCGCCATATCACGCTAATTGGGGTGGAAAGCACGTTTTTCTTGGCGATTACGTTTACGCTAATTTCGGGTTAACCCTTGTCGACGACGGCAACATTTACGTTGGCAACAACGTTATGTTTGCGCCTGGGGTAGTCGTTGCGACGGCAGGGCATCCCTTGAATCCTACGCTTAGGGAAAAGGGATATCAATATAATCAAGACGTGCATATAGGAAATAACGTTTGGATTGGCGCAAATGCAACCATACTGCCCGGCGTTACCATAGGCGACAATACCGTAATAGGAGCGGGAGCCGTAGTAAGCAAAGACCTTCCTGCAAACGTACTTGCCTTGGGAGTTCCCGCAAAAGTCATAAGAGAACTCGGCGAGCATGATAAGAAATATTACTTCCGAGACAAAGAAATAGATATTCCAATAGAGTAATCATTAACGCGTTCCTAAAATGGAGCGCGTTATTTATTAGCGCGCACGCGTTATATTATATAAGGATATAAGAGCGATTTTAGGCACGAAAAAAGAATTTAAAAAAATTTTAAAAAATTTGCAAAAAACACTTTACAACTTTAGCGAGATGAAGTATAATACAAACATCACTTCAGTAAGATAAAGTGATAAAGTAAAAAATAAACCAAAAAGGAAGTAAATAGTATGAAAAAGTTTTTAATGATTCTCTTAGTAGCAGTTCTTGGCATATCCGCAATCTTTGGCCTTGTTGCATGTAACGACCCCGAAGAACCCGCATCCGACCTTCAAGCAGTAAAAGATGCAGACAAACTCGTTGTTGGCGTTACCATATACGAACCCATGGATTACCTTGATGAAGAAGACCAATGGACCGGCTTTGACGCAGAACTAGCAAAGATGTTCGCTGACTCCCTTGGCGTTAACTGCCAACTCGTTATCATCAACTGGAGCGAAAAAGTAGCAGAACTCAACTCCAAGCAAATCGACCTTATTTGGAACGGCATGACCGCTAGTGATGAACTAGGTAAAGAAATCGACTTTTCCGTTTCTTACGCAAAGAACGCTCAAGTAGCAGTTGTTAAATCTGACAGCACCATCACTGCAGCTCAAGTAGCAGCTTCCAGCATCGCAGTAGAAAACGGCTCCGCAGGTATGACCGTTGCTCAAACCGATCTCCAAGCAGCAAACATCACCCCCGTTACCGCTCAAATCGACGCTCTTAACGAAGTTAAGGCAGGCACTTCTCAAGTAGCTATCGTAGACATCACCATGGCTCAAAACATCGTAGGTAAAGGCGAATATGCAAACCTTAAGATAGTTGAAGGCGCATCTTACGGCGATGAAATCTTCGCAGTAGGCCTAAGAAAGGGAAGCGACCTTAAGGCAGAACTTGATGCATTCCTAAAGGCAAAGTATGCTGACGGCACCATCACCGCTCTTGCAGAAAAGTACAACGTAGGTATCAACGCAGACGCTCTCAAATAATAAAGGATAATTAATGGAACAATTTGCAAACGTATCATTACGGTTGCTGGAAGGATTTTCTTCATCCGTAATAATATTCATCTCAACTCTGATATTTGCAATACCCTTAGGATTACTTATAGCGTTTTGCTCAATGAGTAAGTTTACTCCCCTAAGAGTCGTATCAAGAACGATAGTGTGGGTGCTACGTGGCACCCCACTAATGTTGCAGATATTCGTTATCTTCTATCTGCCCGGACTACTTGATTTGTTCGTATGGCCGTCTATGAATACCGGCTGGGCATGGTTTGATAAGACTATCTCGACTCGTCTTATTGCAACGGTAGTAGCTTTCTCCAT
>JAZRAN010000251.1:0-1605 GCA_045634605.1 Candidatus Stercoripulliclostridium sp.
ACGTTTTCGTTAAGGCTCAAAATGGAACTACCCATCTTGATTTGCGACTTTTCGAATATCTCTACGGCAGAGCAAGAAACAGGGTCCTTATCGAACGCTACTTCCACCTTTCTAATCTTGCAAATATTACCAAAAATCGCAATTACCATTACGATTATCAGTCCTATTATTACCGAGAGACGTCTTCTTTTCATCAGTTCCCCTACGTTTTTATTATATTTGCCCCCAAAGAGAGCAGTTTGCCTTCCAAATTTTCATATCCGCGCTCAACGAACTTGACTCCGTCAACCTGCGTTTCCCCTTTTGCCACGAGTCCTGCAAGCACCAGCCCTGCTCCACCGCGCAAATCGTACGCGGTAACGTTTGCTCCACGCAACTCTTTTACCCCGTTAAACACCGCAATTCTATCCTTGACTTTTACCTTCGCTCCCATTTTTACTAACTCGGGTACGTGCTTAAAGCGAGTTTCAAAAAGGTTTTCCACTATCATAGTAGAGCCTTTGGAAAGCGTTGCCATAACGGATATCTCCGCTTGTAGGTCGGTGGGGAAACCCGGATAAGGTTTCGTTTCTATTACGCCTAACTCCCCACGCTCTCCGCTAGCGGTTACTAATATATTACCACTACTCTCTTCAATTTTGCAATCCCATTTTTGAATTTTTGAAAATAGCGCGTTGAGCCTACTCGGGTCGGCGCCTTTAATTAGCACTTCTCCCCCACTCAAAGCCGTCGCTATTACAAAAGTTCCCGTTTCTATGCGGTCCGGCATTACTTCGTACTCCACTCCACGCAATCTTTTGCCACCGCGCACCTTCAAAAAAGGAGTCCCCGCTCCGCTAACTTCTCCGCCCATTGCGTTTATGAAGTTTTGTAGGTCTTCTATTTCCGGCTCTTCCGCGCAATTTGTAATAGTCGTAACGCCGTCTACCGCAGTAGCAAGCAACATAGCGTTTTCCGTTGCGCCTACGCTGGGATAATCCAGCGTTATACTACCCGGCTCAAGGTCCCCCGCTACGCAATCCACGTATCCCCTTTCTTCTTTTACGCTTACGCCAAGTTCCCTTAGCGCCTTAATATGTAAATCAATTGGTCTTAAACCTATGTCGCATCCACCCGGATACGCTACCTTTGCGCTCCTTTTTCTTGCAAGAAGAGAACCTAGCAAAAATACCGAGCTCCGTAGTTCGCAAGCAAGGTGGTCGGGTATCTCCGTTTTGGCAACGTTACTCGAGTCCAAAATCAAAGTATGCCCTTCATAAAGATATTTAACGCCTAGGTTTTCCATTATTTTTAGCATACTTTCAACGTCCCTAAGTCTGGGCACGCCCCTTATCACAACCTTTTCGTCCGTAAGGAGCGATGCCGACATAATGGGAAGAACAGAGTTCTTTGCGCCTTGCGTTTCTATTTCTCCATAAAGTTTGTTACCACCTTTTATGATATATTTGGACATAGTTTCTCCTACGATAATGTATGCGCTTTATGCCGTTGCCGTTTACTCCATTTTACCTTTTCCTTATTTTCCCCCTTTTCTTCCGCAAGGCTTGCAAGCACGCCCGAACTAAAAGTAAAAACCATAAGCGAACTACCGCCTGCGGAAACGTA
>JAZRAN010000252.1:0-20048 GCA_045634605.1 Candidatus Stercoripulliclostridium sp.
CTTCTTTTGTTCGGCGAGTTCTAAAATAGTATCGATACTCTCCCTTATTGCCGTCGTTATAAAAGCGCAGGTATTTACTACAAGAATATCCGCTTCTTCCACGTTTTGCGTAAGCGTGTATCCCCTTTCCGTTAACGCATATAAAACGTTTTCCGTATCAACACGATTTTTATCGCATCCTAGCGATACCATTCCTATCTTCTTATTCATCATCGTCTATATTATCCTGATTAGCAAATTCATTAGCTACCGAGTTTTCCCCAAACAATTCTTCCCACTCTTCCATCGTGATTAGAATATCTCTTGGTTTTGCGCCGTCGCCTTGGCTCAAAAAGCCTCTTTCCGTCATAGCATCGACTAGTTTTCTTGCTTTAATATAACCCACTCTATGGGACGCTTGAGCGCTAGATACGGATGCTCTTCCCGTTGCAATAAACGACCTTAAAATTGTTTGAAGTTGTTTTTCGAATTCCGCATCCCTTTCTTCTTCACGTTGAGCAGACCTTTCTTCAACAGTTTCCGGCTTGGGTGGCTCGTAACTTACTGCCTTTGCAATTGTTTCATCAAACGCGCTATCGTTGTTTTCGCGTATATAATCGCATATAGCCTTAATTTCATCTATCTCGACAAAAGCGCCTTGCATACGGACAAGACCATCGGGATTAGAATATAGCATATCGCCATTACCAAGCAATTCTTCCGCGCCACCATCATCGAATATAACTCTAGAGTCCGTATTGGTTTTTACGGTAAAGGCAACTCTGTGAATAATATTGCTCTTGATTAGACCTGTAATAACTTTTACGGTGGGACGTTGTGTTGCTATAATCATATGAATACCGCAAGCGCGAGCAAGTTGCGCAAGACGAACGATATAAGACTCTACCGCGCTATCTTTAGAGTTAATCATAAGGTCGGCCATTTCGTCTATAACAAGCAATATCCTATACATCTTGGGCTCGGTAGGTTTCCTAATCATATTGTTGTATTGATCGATATTAGCGCAACCAACCTGCGAGAAGAATTCATATCTTCTATCCATTTCATCGCACAACCATTTAAGCGCGTTAACGGCGTGCTTTGCTTCTTTAACCGGGTCTTTTATTAGAAGGTTTGGTAGATTTCTATAAACGGTAAGTTCTACTTTCTTTGGGTCTATCAAAACCATTCTCAAATCGTCGGGAGAATACTTGTAAATCAAGCTAGTGAGTACAGCGTTTAGGAATACGCTCTTACCGGTACCGGTGGACCCTGCAACCAACAAGTGTGGCATTTTCGTAATGTCCGCAACGTAGGGAGTGCCTTCAAGAGTCTTACCCATTGCTACTTTTAGTCCCTTGCTGTCTTGATTGAAAGCCGCGCTACTTAAAATAGATTTTAAACCTACTATGTCTCTCTTGGTGTTAGGCAACTCGATACCGAGCGCATCTTCACCTGCAATAGGCGCGTGAATTCTAAGATTTTTAACGCATAAGCGCATCTTCAAGTTTTCTTTTATTGATGAAATTCTAGAAAGCTTATATCCTTCGCCGACTTTCAAGTAGTACATAGTGAACGTAGGACCGCGTTTTGCATTGAATACGATTGCGGGCACGTCAAACTCTCTCATAGTTTGATTAAGTTTTTCGGATACTACGTCATAGTCTTCCGGGAAATCGGTTGTTGCTTCGGCGTGAGTTTTTAACAAGTCAAGACTTGGTATTCTATAAGGCTTAGGAACGTAAGGCGCTTTGGTTTCTTCTTTTTGGGTTTCCGGGAAAACGGGCGCCTTTTCCTTTGCCATAACGTCCGACTTATATACGGGTTTAGATTGTTTTTGCGGTACGTTAAACTTTTCTTGCGCCGTTATAGGTCTATTTTCGCCCCTATAAGATTCGGTGATTGGTCTTGCAACTGCTTGAATAGGCTCAACAGGTCTTACAACTTCTTGTATTGGTTGAACGTGTTCTACTACCGAAGTTTCTTCCGTTTCTTCAAAAGGCAATTCTTCTTTTTCTACCGTAACTTCTCTTGCGAGAATTGGCTCTTGATAAGTTACGGGACTAGGTTTTGCTGTATCTTCTATTACTCTTTGAGTATTAGAATATGCGCTATCATACATATAAGAGTAGTCGTTACTTTCTCTTCTCGTCGGACGTGAAAAATCTCTATTAATTAATTCTTCTCCACTAATAGGCGTATTGATAAAATCAATAGCGCTTGCCCTATCAATAATGGTAGGTCTAGCAGGCGCTACCGGCTCGCTGGCTACAACAGTTTCTGGAGCAACCTTTACTTCAATAGGCGTTACTTCAATAGGCGTAGACTCAGGTTGACCAAAATAGTTATAGCCTGTATTTTGGGGTGCAAAACCGTTTTCTGAGCCATATCTGACGTTATATTCTTCCATAGGTGAAAGCGGTCTTAAGTTTTCTTCAACAACTCTTTGTCTTTCTTGATTGTATTGGAATGCGCTTAATCCACTTTGTTCCCCAAGCGTATGCAACGTGGAATATTTTGTAGAATCAATTTTTGCGCTTGGTTGGGCATTATATCTTTTTGCAACGTTACCGCTACCAAACAAAATATTTGCGCTCCTATCGGCCCTATCGCGTTGTCTATCTTGTTCGCTAGTTAAGGCAGAAAACAAATCGCCCTTAACACCACTAACGTTTACGACTCCTTCATTTGCGTAATCGTATTGATTAGGATATTCATAATTTTCTTGCTCAACGTATTCGCCATTATCATTTCTAAAAACGTTATTTGTTTTAAGAGTACGAGTCGGCGTTACGTTTTCTTCTTTTACGATAGTTTTCTTTTTGTCTTTTCCGGAATCCAAAAGGAAGGGGTAAATAGTCATCAATCCTAAAATCGCCGTCAAAACAAAAGTTACGGCAAAAGTAATTGCATAATTACTTGCGCAAATTAGCCTAAAAAGTCCTACTATTAACCCAATTAGCACACCGCCGACGGTGTTTGATTCGTAAGTATTTGCTATGTAAGACGTTCCGGAAATGATTTCTTTGTGAAGGCCCGTATGCAAAGTGACGGCAATCATAACGAATAACGAAACGTATAAAACAGCGCGCAAAGGAGTAATCGCAGGTTTCTTACCAAGAAGCAGTAATATTGACGTAGCTAGAAGCGCAGGCAAATACGCATATATAGCGTATCCAAACACTCCGTATACCACTCTCCTTAATACGTCTATGCAAAGGAATAGTACCAAAAGCGCCACTATCCCTAAAATAGCAAAAGCTATTTTCTTTTTAGCTAAAGTAGTTTTTGAGCCTAATCTCTTACTCATCTTTTTCTCCTTTAATCAACTTAAAGACGTCAACATCAATTTTAGGACCAACGTATGATGCAGAAACGTTTTCATAATTAAAAATATAATTGATAGCTTTTCTTACATCTTCAAGAGTCAAAGAATTGATGAGGTCAAGGCGTTCGTTGATATCAAACATCTTGCCTTGCATTACCATGTTTCTACCATTTGCGCGCATAAGAGAAAGCGAACTTTCCGCTCCTAAAACCAAATTTGACTTAAGCTGTTGAAGCCCCTTGTTAAATTCTTGCTCGGTAATCCCACTCTCTTTTAACTTATTAATTTCTTCTCTAATTGCAAGAGTTGCTTGTTCCGAGTTTTTGGGATTAGTTCCTATAAAAATACAGAAGGAACCCACTTTCATATCTGCGCCGACAATGGAATATATCTCATAAGCAAGTCCTAGTTTTTCCCTAACGTTTTGGAAAAGTCTGGACGACATACCACCGCCAAACACATTACTCAATAAAGAAACGATTTCTCTCTTTTCATATCCAAAATGATATGAAGGAAATGCAAAAGCAATATTTGCTTGCTCAGTGTCCTTGATTTTAGTAAATAAAGCAGAATTCGTATCGACTTTGTCTAACGGCGAAATGTCCTTGCCGGAGTTAAACTTCTTTGCAAAAAATTCGTCCGCAAGAGCTATAATTTTTTCTTCGTCAAAATGGCCGGAAATGGAAATTACGGTGTTTCTGGAAACGTAATAATCTTCCATAAACGACTTGATATCTTTCGACGTAAATCTTTGAACGTTTTCCCTTGTGCCAAGAATTGCCCTACCCATATAACTATCGCCGTAAAATACGCTAGCCAAACCTTCCGTACATACGTCTTCCGGGTCGTCTTCGTCGCGACTTATTTCTTCTAATATAACCTTGCGCTCCTTGTCTACGTCTTCGTCAAGTATCGTTGCATTAAAGAAAAGATCCGATAATACGTCCATGCAAAGCTCTGTATGTTCGTCGGTAGATACGGTATAGTAGCAAGTCATATGTCTTGCAGTAAAAGCGTTAATTATTGCGCCAACGGATTCCATTTCGTTAGCGATATCAAACGCGCTCCTTTTTGACGTACCTTTGAACAGCATGTGTTCGGTAAAATGAGCAATGCCGTTTCTCTCTTTTGTTTCGTTTGCAGCTCCGGCTCCAACGAATACGCCGATAGCAATACTCCTAGTGTGTTCTACTGAACACAAAGCCAATCTTAAACCATTTGAAAACGTGTATATCCTATTCATTTTTATTTTGAAACTTCCTTATAAACTATTGGATGCAAACAAAAAAACCAGATTGCATCGCATATAGTATATACTATATCTCAAATATTTTCAATATCTTTTATAATAAAAGTTTAGATTTATTTTTGCGAATTTTTATAGCATTCCATTTACACGTCACTGCCGGCAATACACTTACTTACGGTGGTAGGCGTTAAGTTTTTAGTCTTATAAAACCCCAAAATTTGTGGCAACGCTTTTAGCGTATGTTCCGTTGGGTGCATTAGTACTAATTCGCCATTTTGGATATCCAAAGTAGCTCTTTTGAGAACTAAAGATGCGTCTTTATCTCTCCAGTCGATAGTATCACGCGACCACATAATAACTACTTTATCAAGCTCTTCACAAGCTTTGAACATACTACTTCCTATAGAGCCCGAAGGTGGAGCAAAAAGCGCGGGTGTCACTCCTACAAGCTCATTGATTAGCTTATCCGCCATCTTTATTTCTTCCATATTTTGTTCATAGGTCAATTTTTCAGCATCCTTATGAAAATATCCGTGCGAGCCTATTTCATGCCCCTTTTCCGCTATCAACTTTAGCATAGCAGTATTCTTTGACGCCCATATTCCGCCTATAAAAAACGTAGCTTTAGCGTCGTAATCTTCTAGGGTTTTCAGTATTCCTTCAACGTACTCTGCGCCACCATAAACGTTAAACATTAAGGCAACGTTAGGTTGTTCTATATTTCCGCGATACACGGCTTTATTGCTCACCGAGGCAGTTACGCTTTTACCGCCCAATCCGACAAACGCTACCACAATGAGCACCATAGACAAAAGGACGTTAATCACAACGTTAACTATAAAATGATTCTTTTTCATATATTACCTACATAATTACTTAATTATATTGACAAAACGCGCGTTTATGTTTAATATATTATGTAATAAATCATACCGAGGTAATTTATGGCAAAATTAACTATGGACAAATTAGTAGCGCTCTGCAAAAACAGAGGCTTTATTTTTAGCGGTAGCGAAATCTACGGCGGTCTTGCAAACACTTGGGACTATGGTCCCCTTGGCTCAGAGCTCAAGAGCAACATCAAAAAAGCATGGTGGCAAAAATTCGTAACCGAAAACCCATTAAACGTTGGCGTTGACTGCGCAATTTTGATGAATCCAAAGGTTTGGGAAGCAAGCGGTCATATCGGCGGTTTTAGCGACCCTCTAATGGATTGCAAATCTTGTCACTCTCGCCATCGCGCAGACAATCTTGTTGAAGAATTTATCGCAAAGAACAATCTTGACGTCAAAATCGCAGGTTGGACTAACGAACAATTTGAACAATTCATTATTGAAAATAAAATCAAGTGTCCCGTTTGCGGAAACTCCGATTTTACCGGTATAAGAAAGTTTAACCTTATGTTCAAGACCTTCCAAGGCGTTACCGAAGACTCAGTAAATACCGTTTATCTCCGTCCCGAAACGGC
Source organism: Candidatus Stercoripulliclostridium sp. (assembly GCA_045634605.1). Classification (GTDB taxonomy): domain Bacteria; phylum Bacillota; class Clostridia; order Christensenellales; family DTU072; genus Stercoripulliclostridium_A. The sequence goes on from JAZRAN010000252.1 coordinate 6,025, forward strand.
TCAAGGCATTTTCGTAAACTTCAAAAACGTTCAACGCACCACTCGCAGTAAAGTTCCTTTCGGCATCGCACAAATCGGCAAATCTTTCCGTAACGAAATCACCCCCGGAAACTTTATTTTCCGCGTTAGAGAATTCGAACAAATGGAACTTGAATTCTTCTGCGAACCCGGCACCGATATCGAATGGTTCAACTATTGGCGCGCATTCTGTAAAGACTGGCTCCTAGGTCTCGGCATCAAGGAAGAAAATCTACGTTTACGCGACCATGACAAAGAAGAACTTTGTTTCTACTCCAATGCGACCACCGACTTCGAGTTCAAATTCCCCTTTGGTTGGGGCGAACTTTGGGGTATTGCAGATAGAACCGATTACGACCTTAACCAACACATTAAGACTTCCGGTAAAGATTTGAGTTACATTGACCCCGTTACCAACAAGAAATACGTTCCTTACGTTATCGAGCCTTCGCTTGGTGTTGAACGTATGGTTCTTACCGTTCTTTGCAATGCATATGACGAAGAAGAACTCGAAGGCGGAGATAGCCGTGTAGTACTACGTTTACACCCCGCTCTCGCTCCTTACAAGGTTGCAGTTCTTCCCCTTCAAAAACAACTCAACGAAAAAGCAGACGAACTCTATCGCGCGCTTATAAAGAAATTCCCCACCGCGTACGATGCTAGCGCAAGCATAGGTAAGCGCTATCGTAGACAAGACGAAATCGGTACCCCCTACTGCGTTACCGTAGACTTCGATACTCTTGAAGATAATACCGTTACCGTCCGCGAAAGAGATAGCATGAATCAAATACGCATGAACATAGACGACTTGATTGCATATTTAACAGAAAAAACTGCTTATTAGGAGAATTTAAATGTTTAAAAAAATCAGCAAAAAAGCATGGATAGAAATAGCAATTGCTACTGGCATATTCGTAGCTATTGCTATTGTGACTGCGTTTTTTGACCTTGAAATCAACAAAGCCCTTGATAACACAAAATCTTTGTATGGTCAATATTTTGCTAACCTTGGAGAGCTTCCTACTTATATTACAGCTCCCATTCTTGGCGGTATCCTGTTCTACCAAGATTTTGGTAAAAGTTCTAAGCAAAAATTCTTTATCAATAAAGTTGCCGGCGCTATCATAACGTTCGTAGGCTATCTTGCTGCAATATATATGTGGTTTTGGGACAACTTCGTATCCGAAAGCGTAATGTACTCTATAATTTACATCATCGTTTTCTCTCTAATCATGTCATTCCTAACCATACTTGCTTTCCATGCAGTTCCTAGCGAAAAGAGAAGTAAGGTATTTTGGTTTGCAGTATTCCTTGCGATAGTTGCAGCATTTGGTAACGCTATCGTTCAAGTTATGAAGTTCACTTGGGCGCGTCAACGTTACCGTACTATGACTCCCGGCAATCCCCAATACGGTGTTGGTCTACACGAAATATATCCCGGCTATGATTATGATGGTTATACCCCTTGGTACATAATCAATTCATTCGTTAAGCCGGAAATTCGTACCGAGCAATATATGGCTCTATTTGATGCAGACCATATTTCCAGCCCATTCCAATCCTTCCCCTCCGGTCATACCGTTGCTGCAGCCGCTAGCTTTGGTTTAATTATCGTTCCCGATCTTTTCCCGGAAGTAAAGAAATTTAAGTGGGTTTTCTGGACCGTTCCTATGGTTTATACCGGTCTAGTAGGACTCTCTAGAGTTGTTAACACTGCGCACTACCTTTCTGATGCGCTGTTTGGCTACTACGTAGGATTCGGCGTCGCAACTCTTGCTCGTTGGATTTTAATAAACAAAGTTCAACCGTACATGCCGGAAGTAAAACTTGCTGAAAACAAAATAGATACCGACAATGCGGTATCTAAGGAAGAAGTTGTAGAAGAAAACTAATTTAACTCGTAAAGGTCCAGCACTTTTTTGAGTTCTTCATAAGAAACTTCATAAGCGCTCGCTACGAGCTCCGTTTGGAGCTCGTATTTTTGTTCCTTATAATAAAGAATATGCGCCGTTGCAGAAAGCAAACTTTTGTCAAGATTCTCTTTTAGCGGAAACAACTTTTGCGTCGCTTTGAATAACGTTGCAGTATCTAATTCATGCTCGGTAAAAAGCAAGTTCGAATATGCTTCGTTATACACGCTACTTAAACTTATTTCGTTAGCGTCAGTCTTATATCCCACTACTCTTGTACAAGATACGCCAAGTTCGGTTGGTATAGTAAAAATCCTATTGGTGTTGGGATTTTTGGATACGTACAACTCTACGAGTAAAGTTTTATTTTCGATACCTAAATATGGGTTTTCTATGCCCCAAATTAGCATTTTATCATACTCAGGCAACTCTTTAATTTCTTTTATAGACAAGAATTCTCTAAGACCTTTTTTATCAAAGAAAGTAATTGCAACCTTGAACACGTTTGCATCAAAAAAGCCTTCTTTTTCATTTAGGTTTTTTAGATATTTTAGGGTTATAAGCTTGGCATACTGCTCCGTCAAAACGTCATCGACCAAGCCATACCAAGATTCTTTAGGTAAAAAAGGATTCTCTTGCGCTGATTGTAAAGCATTATAGTACGCAATGCCCGGGCTTTCCTCAAACAATTCGTTCGCTCGCTTTAACGCCCTATCTGTTTCCTTCTTATCGCCTTTAACGCCATAATACGCAACAATCGTTAGGTTTGTGGCTAAATCGTAGGTATACGCCTTTTCCATAATGGTAATTAGGCTTTCTGCGCCTTCAACATACCCTACCATTTGCGCAAGCTCGTATAAGCCTATTATCCCTTCACTTTTGCCATGCTCTATTATCTCATTTTTAAACGACTCAAAACTTTCCTTAAAACGAGAAGAAATCGTTTTTCCATCAAGGGCGTAAATAGCGTATAAAACACTTCTTGCGATTGTGGGATTTCCCTTAATAATCTTGTTATATTTATACCCTACTTCCAAAACTTTCTCAAAATCTTCGGCTCCAAAATATATGATGGTTTTGAGTTCTAAAACCATACTCTTATACTCTTTCTCTTCTACGCCGTCCAGCGTTATCATTGCTTGCGAGTAATCTCCCCTTAAAGCTAGACTTTTAGCCTTTTTTAGCTTGTTGAGAATGCGCTTTTTCTTAACGTCTATTAGCCTTGGCTCTTCCGTTTTTAGCGCAATTTTTTGATACTTCTTCAAAATCGCATCAAGTTTGGGATTAGATACGTGGTTTCTGGACATCTTAAAAAAGCAACCGCTAGAAACAATCAAACTATCTGGAGTTAACTCTACGCCAAGACTAGCTTGATGAGAATGTAATAAACCTAACGCTATTTCCATTGATGAATAATTATGAAAAGCTTTAACGTAGGTTGCAGCGCTTTCATCGTATTGAGAAAGTTTATAATACAACTCCGCTAATTCTATATAATATTTAACTTGCGGAGAAGTTTTTATGGCGTCTTTTAGAAGTCTGATAGCAAAAAGATAGTCTTGCTCTTCTATCTTTCTAAGAGCAAGACTATAATTCAATTCTGGATTTTCTAAAAACTTAATTATGCTCACTTATTATCTTCCTCAAAAAGATAATCTAAATCTTTTTCGGTATAAACGTAGTTCTTACGGCAATAATCACACTTTACTTCTAGCATACCTTGTTCTTTCATTATCTCTTCTACTTCTTTTCTACCAAGAGATTTAATAATTCTACGAACCTTATGCCAACAATCGCATCTAAATTGAACCGTTTGAGCAGGGAAAAACTCTGCATCCAAATGTCCAAAATAGTACTCCGCTATTTCATCAATACCTTTTTCTGCGATAAGAGCGGATATATTGGTAAAGTTGGTCATTATGTCTTCAAGTATAACAACCATATTATCATCGGCATCAGGCATAGCTTCTATAATTACGCCACCAGCGGCTTTGCATCCGTCTTTATCGTTCAAAACGCCAAGAGCTACTGCATTAAGAATGCCTTCACTCTTGAATAGATAGTTGTTATAATCTTCCGCTATTTCACCACTAATTAGGTTGGAACGGCCTACGTACGGCTCTTTTAGACCCAAGTCCTTGATGATTACTATATCGCCATTTTTACCAACGGCGCCACCGACGTCGAGTTTGCCATCCGCTCTCAAAGGCAAATCAATTTGAGGGTTTTCCACCAAGCCTTTAACGGTGCCCACCCTGTCGGAAGTAACGTATATCTTACCGATAGGTCCGCCACCATTGATTATAAGGTTAAACTTGTTGGTTTCGTGCTTAAGGTTAGATTCTATATACGCGCCAACAGTCAATGAACGACCAAGCGCAGCGGCTGCCACTGGGGTTAGGTCGTGCACTTTGATTGCTTTGTTTACCGTTTCGGTTGTTTCGATGATGGCTACGCGAGCTTTACCACCGAACAAAACTGCTTTAATAATTTTATCCATAATTATTTCTTCTTTTTCTTATAGTTAGTAGGACCTTGTGATTGATTCTTCTTTTCTTTCTTACTCTTGCGACTTTCGGATACTAGGGATTGTTCATAGAGAGCTTGTAGAACGTTTTCGCTATTATAATCCCCGTAGTTAGTCATTAGCAATGCCATATAACATAGACCTACGCTCATACAAAGTATAATGACTATGAACGTAAAGAATCCACCGATGAATAATAACGCAACAGGTATAAAAGTAAAAGCTGTCATAAACAATGAAGGAAGGAAGAACGTTATGGTATATAAACAAGCGTTCTTTAGCTTTTCGCCATACTTCAAAGTTTTATCATAACTTACGACTTGGGGTACCAAATTGACGAAAATCATAGTTGAAAGTAGCAAAATGATTGCGCCAATAATTACTGCAAAGTAGTGTCCTACGTTAGCATATCCGCCCCAAAGAGCGCCTACAAACTCAAGAATAAGTTCCGCGCCACCTGCAAAGAATACGCCGAAAATGCTAAACGTTAGAACCATTTCCTTCCAATACATCTTTACACCGCGGAAATACTCGGTGATGGTACGATTAACGTCTGCGCCCGTACGCTTATCTTTCTTGGTAAGGAACTTTTCACCCCAAACTATCTTTTGACAAACGTAAGTTGCGCCGGCAAAGCCAACTCCTAAAATAGGCATAAATACTGCAATTGCCAAAACCAAAATGCGATAACTCATCAACATCATTACTTTTGCGCTAGCAATAGATGAACCACTGGAAAGGCCAATACCTAATCCACTCATTAAATAGGGAGTCTCCTTGATTGACTCAAGCATATATCCAAATTTTTCCGCGCCTAAAATGGTGATAAACATTACGGCGGCAATAATGGGTAAAGCAAAAAGTATAGTCATTACGTTTATCATCATCAAGTCTTGAGAAAACGCTTTAAACATATCTTTAAATCTCTTGAATCTTCCGCCGGGATATTCCCCTTTCTTTTCTTCATTTCTTGCTTCCGGAGCAAGGGCAAAAGACTTGAGTAGGTATACTTTGAATGCGCTAGCCTTCTTTTCTTTGTTTTGAGTATTTGCCATAGTATCCTCACTGCATAATTATTCGCATACTATTATAAAGCAAATTGCAATTTAATGCAAATATATTTATTTATATATTTGACTTTATTAAACAAAGTTTATATAATTGAATAAAATATTTATTGAAGACGGAGGTCTTATATGAAACAATACGTTATGGCCGTTGTAGGCGCAACCGGTATGGTTGGAAGCAAATTTTTACAAGTACTAGAAGAAAGAAAACTTCCCGTATCTAAATATTATCTTTTTGCAAGCGCTAAATCCGCTGGTAAAGAAATTGACTTCATGGGTAAAAAACACACCGTTATAGAACTCACTCCCGAAAACATCAAAGGTAAAGACATAGACGTTGCTCTTTTCTCTGCAGGTGGCTCAATTTCCAAAGAATACGCTCCCCTATTTGCAGAAATGGGCGTAACCGTTATTGACAATAGCAGTCAATGGCGTATGCACGATGACGTTCCGCTAGTCGTTCCCGAAGTTAACGGCGAAGCTGCTCTAAACAACAAAGGCATTATTGCTAACCCCAACTGTTCTACCATCCAAGCAATGGTAGCTCTAAAGCCCCTACATGACAAATATGGTCTTAAGAGAGTTATTTACTCCACCTATCAAGCAGTTAGTGGCGCAGGCGTAGCAGGATTCAATGACCTTAAGGACGGAACCACCAACAAGTTCCCCTACCAAATTAAAGGTAACCTTATCCCCCACATCGACGTATTCCTAGACAACGGATACACCAAAGAAGAAGAAAAAATGATTAAGGAAACCAAGAAAATCCTTAACGACTACTCCATAAAAGTAACCGCAACCACCGTTAGAGTACCCGTTGCTCACGGCCACAGCGAATCCATCAATATCGAATTCAACAAGCCCTGCACTCTAGAAGGCATCATCGAAGCTTTCAATGAAATGGAAGGTCTTGTAGTAGTTGATGACGTTAAGAACCTAAAGTACCCCATGCCTTTGTACGCAGAAGATACCGACGAAGTATACGTAGGTCGCATCCGTCTTGATGATACCGTAGAAAGCGGTTGCAACATTTGGGTCGTTGCAGACAACATTCGCAAAGGCGCAGCAACCAATGCAGTTCAAATTGCAGAATACCTTATCGCACACGATGCTCTATAATTCATAAAGAGTTCATAAGGAGATAATTATGTCTATTTTTAAAGGCGTAGCCACTGCTTTAATAACACCTTTCGTAGACGATAAAATCGATTACGATAATCTTGAAAAGTTAGTAAAGCATCAACTAGAAGGAAATATCGACGCGCTAGTAATCAATGGAACTACCGGCGAGCCTACCACTATGACACATAAAGAACGCACAAAAGTTGCTTCTACCGTCATAGAAATAGTCAACAAACGCATACCCGTCATTTTGGGCGCAGGTTCAAACAACACTTACACCGTAATAGAGTACGCAAAAGAAAATGAAGAACTAGGCGCTGATGGTATTCTTACCGTTACCCCCTACTATAATAAATGTACTCAAAACGGAATAGTCGCTCACTATAAGGCAATTGCAGATGCCGTAAACCTTCCTATCATAATGTACAACGTTCCCGGCAGAACCGGCGTTAATATTGCCCCGGAAACCGCTCTTAAACTCGCAGGTTACAAAGGCATAACCGCCATAAAAGAAGCAAGTGGAAACATCAACCAATTTATGGAAGTTGCTCGCCTATGCAATGGTAAACTTGATATCTACTCAGGAGATGACGGATTAGTTCTCCCTATCCTTGCTCTAGGTGGCATCGGTGTTATAAGCGTTGCTTCTAATATCTGCCCCCAATACATGCACGATCTTTGCCAAAGTTACTTTGATGGAAACGTAGAAAAATGCAGAGAAATGCAATTTAAGCTCAACCCCTTGGTTGACGCTCTATTCTGCGAAGTAAATCCCATCCCCGTAAAGTGCGCTGCAAAACTAGTTGGTCTCATCAAAGACGACTATATGCGTTTGCCCCTTACCCCCTCAACCAAGGTGGAATACATCAAAGAAGAACTCATTAAGTTCGGCTACAATATCTAATCGCTATGAATATTTTAATTTACGGTATATCCGGTACAATGGGAAAAATAGTATATAACACTTTGAGAGAGCACGGCTCTTGCAAAGCTGTTTGTGGCGTAGACAAATTCGCAAAACAAGAGAACTTTGATATCCCAGTATATCAAAACGTTTTTGACGTAACAGAAAATGTTGATTGCGTTATTGATTTTTCCGTAAAAGCCGCCCTACCCGATATTTTAACTTATTGCCAAACAAACAACGTTCCTTGCGTACTTTGCACTACGGGTTACGACGAAAATGAATTAAGCGCCATAAACGAGGCTTCAAAGAAAATTGCAATCTTCCGCAGTGGCAATATGAGTCTAGGCGTAAACGTACTTGTCAAGTTGGTTAAGGAGGCAACGAAAATGTTAGGATTTGCTTCCGACGTAGAAATCATAGAGCAACACCACAACAAGAAAGTTGATGCTCCATCCGGCACCGCCATAATGCTTGCAGACGCCGTCAAGAGCCAAATGGACGGCATGGAAATAGTTAACGGAAGAGAAGGCATTTGTGGCAGAAGAAAGAAAAACGAAATCGGTATGCATGCGGTTAGGGGCGGTACCATCGTAGGAAAACACGAGGTAATGTTCATTATGAATAACGAAATAGTTACCCTAAAGCATGAAAGTGAAAACAAAGGTATTTTTGCAGAAGGAGCTATCAAAGCAGCTGAGTATCTAGTAAACCAAAAAGCTGGTTTATACGATATGCAAGATATGTTATTCTAATAAAACCAAACAAAAAAGGGGCTCATATGAGCCCCTTTTATTTTAGCTTTATTCTAGTTAAACAAGCTTTCATCTATCAAATCATCTGTAGTATCAATAGAATCGTCGCCATTATCAAATATTAAAAGTAGTTCCTTCTCGATTACGATACTGGAAAGCACGCTATTCAAATCCGTATCGTGCTCTGCAATTTGATTTTCCAAATCAGAAGGAGACCCGCCTGCGTACACACACGAATCCTTAATACCTTTTACTAGCGTAGGTATATCCAAATTCAACAAGCCTTGATAAAATTCCTTATTTACGTTAAGAGATAAACTACCATCTTCCCAAATTTGAATTGAGCCTAGTGTGTACGCTATAGTTTTTAGCAAGCCAAAACTATCTCCCGTGCTACCGATATCTATCATATATTCTATAAAATAGTCGATATCAAAAGCAAAAGTTGTTTCTACCCAATCGCCTTCTTTGCAGTAGAAGTTAAAGTATACTTTATCATCAAACGCATAAAACTCTATAATTTTGTTTTCCGGTTTGTCCTTTTCGGTTACCAAAATCTTGATTTCATCATTTTCTTGAGTTGCGCCAAGACCATCGTAACGGAACCCTACCGTAATGTCATAAATCGTCTCTTCATCTTCTAGATATACGAGCGCTCCGTTTATTACCATTGCGGTATCGTTATAACTTATATAGTTAGTAAAATAGCTAGACTCTTCTTTAGGAAACTCTTCTATCAACTTAGATGATGCTTTAAATTCAACTAGCCCAATTGAAATTTTATAGCTCTCTCCACGGAAAATACTATCTTTATAATCACTTGCCGCAACCGTTGCATCTACATTCAAGTTTGATATCGCTCCGTTTCCAAGCAATGTGCGAGAGCCACCTGTGGTAGTAACGTCAACCTTGATAGTAGTTTCCGGAAGTTGTGTGCTTATCTTATCCGCATCAACGCCAAACAAACTTTCTATTATCCAACTAACGGACTCGTATATATCTTCAAAACCCGAGCCACCTTTAATCATATTCAATATGTTTACAAGCGTAGCCTTAAGGTCTACTTGGAATACGTAATTTCTTGTTCTTTTGCCGTCTCCGCCATCCTTATATTTGTATTCAATGTTTCCTTTGGTATAAAGATTTGCGCTAAAAAAGCCTATCAATACGCTATCTTCAACCCCACTAAATGATATTGGAAATAGTTGGCCTAAAAAAGTATCTACAACCGGTACTTTTACCCTTGCATCGCCATATTGAAAATATAAATTGCCGGGATTCTTACCATTGATTGGCGTATCTTGGAAATAAAATACCGATATAAAAGGCTGGCTTTCGCCCTTTCTAACCACGGCAAGCTTCATTTCCGTTTTAGATTTATCACGATGATCATAATTGATTTCAAAAGTTGCAACAGCTTCTGATTCGTTTATGACAACGTCAAAATCTATATGCCAAGAAACGCAAGGATTACTTGCGTTCAATTTATTAGTGCTTGCTGTTTTTGCCGTATTCAAAAGACTTTTTACAATATCTTCAGACAAATCTTCCACCGTAGTGGTAGCCTTAACAAAGCCATCGTCAACAACGTTATTATCGTTATTATTTGGCGGTGGCGTCGGCGTCTTATTCGGCTCACAAGCAATAACGCTAAACGTTAGTGATAACGTTAGAATTATTACCAAAATTATCGCAATCTTCTTCATATCCTTTCCCCTACTATGAAAAATGATTCCTTTTTCTTACTATTTTCTTTCTTCTATAATCTTTTTGAGTTCATCTACGCAAGTTTCTAGACTCAAATTATCTTTGAAAGTACCATCACGGAGTTGTACTTCTACTATTCCGTTTTGGATAGACCTAGGACTAATAACAACTCTTACCGGGATGCCCATTAGGTCGCAGTCATTGAACTTGAATCCAGGAGAAACGTTGCGGTCATCATATAATACTTCTATACCGCTTGCTTGCAAATCTGCGTAAAGTTTATCCGCCTTTTCTCTAACGACAGGATCATCCGTACGCAAAGCGCATAGATAAACGTGCCAAGGAGCAATAGCCATAGGCCAATTTAGTCCCTTTTCATCAGCGCTTTCTTCCGCTATGGACGCAATTGCTCTACCCACGCCGATTCCATAACAACCCATAATGGGCGTAACGGCTTTGCCTTCCTTATTGAGTACGGTCATACCCATGCTTTCGGTATATTTGGTACCAAGTTGGAATATATTACCGATTTCAATACCATTTTGGAGTTTTAGGGGCTTGCCACAGCATGCGCAACGAGCGCCGTCTACAACCTTAGCGATATCAAAGAACTCTTTTATCTTAATATCACGACTAAAGGAGAAGTTCTTTATGTGATATTCTTCTTTATTTGCGCCAATAACCATATTGTTTGCGCCCTTCAAAGAATTATCGTAAACCACAATTACGTTAGGGAGCTTATCAAGGCCAATGCAACCAATATTGCCGGCAACGAGAGCGCTACCTTCAAGCCCTGCAGGAACGACTTCCTTCATGAGCACTTTTTTGAGTTTTGCTTCGTTTACTTCTAGGTCTCCACGAACGAAACATACAACGGTAGTTTCGCTATCTCCCTTGATGTTATAGCATACTGCTTTTGCGGTCTTATATGCGGGAATATCGCCTAGGTACTTGGTGACTTCCGCAATTTCTTTTGCGTCTGCCGTATAAACTTCTTCCATAGGAAGTTCTACTTCATCAGCGTAATCTTCCACGATAGACGTTGCAACTTCCATATTTGACTTATATCCACACTCCGGGCAAAGAACCAAAGTGTCTTCACCGACGTCGGTAAGCAACATGAATTCGTGAGAAATTTTACCGCCCATCATTCCGGAGTCGGAAGTAACGGCAATAAAATTCTTCATACCAATACGCTTAAAGATACGTTCATATGCAGCATATGCGCGGTAGTAATAGTTTTCCAAATCTTCTTGATTAATATGGAAAGAATATGCATCTTTCATTTTGAATTCGCGAACACGAATAAGACCACCACGAGCGCGACCTTCGTCACGGAACTTGGTTTGGATTTGATAAATCATAAAAGGAAGTTGATTATAACTATTAACGGCATCGCGAGCAAATTGAACTGCTGCTTCTTCATGAGTCATGCCAAGGACGAAATCTCTACCGTTTCTATCTTTAAAACGAACCATTTCTTCACCTATGGAAGAATATCTACCCGATTCATCCCACATTTCGCGAGGCATAACTACGGGGAACAAACATTCTTGTCCTTCTATAGCGTTCATTTCTTCGCGGATAATGGTTTCTATCTTTTGAGAAATTCTTTGAGCGGGCATAGCAAGTGACCATATGCCGTTAGAAACAAGTTTCATATAGCCGGCTCTTATCATCAAAGCGTGACTCTTAATTACAGCATCAGAAGGAGAAGTTTTTGTTCTCTCTCCCACTAGTTTAGAAATATACATATTTATTCCCCCGAAAATTATGCGGCTTTAACTTTAATTGTTACGTTAGTTGACCAATCAGAATAGGTAACCTTCATCGTAAATTCACCTGCTTCGGTGAAGTTTCCGTCACTATCAAGTTTGAGAGCAGCTAGGTCATAGCTAATTGCAGAAGTGGTGGATACAGCCTTTGCGGTCTTATCACTAAGAGATGCGGTTACAGAAATATATTTGCTATCAAAAGCAGAACCTACGGTATATTTAGCATCGCTAGATACCTTTGCGCTAATGCCGGTAATTTCCGGAACTTTAGTTTCATCATCATTGGTACAGCCTGCAAATACTGCAACTGCAGTCACACAAAGAACTACCATAAGAACAACAGAAATAATTTTTTTCATTATTGACTCCTTAATAATATAAATACGCGTGTATTATAATATATAAAGGCAAAAGTGTCAATAGAAGATACCTAAAAAATAAATTTTTTAGCCTTTTTTGTAACAATAAAAGCAATACGATGAATATTTGTTGACAAATTTCAAAAATATGTTATACTTATTTTCGTGCTATATGGGGAGCTAGCGGTGCCCTGTAACCTGCAATCCGCTACAGCAGGATAGAACACCCACCGAGGCTAACTTTATGGAAAGCCGACGTACGCAAGGAATGTTGATACCAAGGTCTTGTGCAATTTCTGGTTGTGAACCGTGTCAGAGCTTGACCGCAGCAGCACTAAGCAATTTAAGGAATGTGCCACGAGGTAGCTTTGGCGGAGTCACCTACGTGCGAGCCGATTCGGTAGATTTAGTCGGAGTGGGCGCACACCTTTATAAAGCAAAAGCCACCCAACATGGTGGCTTTATTTTTTGATATTAATGCTGTTTTAGTATTCTTAAACCAAGAATTAGGGAGCCTATTTTACAAAGTTTGTATAGATTCTGGTTTCCTTTTCAGGAAGACCAAATTTTTCTTTTCCTAACCCAATAGACTTAATTAAGAACGACATATTTCTTGCAAGAACACGCATGGTTTGTAGCCCTTCTTCATCTTCATTAGCTTGTCCCTTATCTCTTCCGTGAACGGAATTCCAATATTGAGAAGACACAACGGGCATCCCGCTAATGGTAAAGAATTTATTAAGCTCATCAAAAGTAGAAGAACATCCGCCCCTTCTTGCAACAGCAACGGACGCGCCCACCTTCATGCTCTTATCAAACTTTGCGCTATAAAACATCCTAGTCAATAATGCAACGAGCGTAGCATTTGCTTGCGCATAATAAACGGGACTTGCTACTATTAGCCCATCTGCATCTTTGAACTTTTCTGCAACTTCATTTACAGCATCGTCAAAAACGCATTTGCCGGTTTTGGCGCAACTCAAGCAAGCGATACATCCCCTAATGATTTTACCTCCTACTTGAATTACTTCCGTTTCTATGCCTTCAACGTTAAAGGTATTAACCAATTCGTTAACCGCTATGGTTGTATTGCCATCCACTCTGGGACTACCGTTTAAAATTAAAACTTTCATATTTTCTCCTTACGTATCTTTATTCTTCCCAAGAAAAATTTTCTTTGCCTGCGCCAAGTTCAAAATGATACTTGACTATACCTTTATCTACGTTTCCGTAAAACGCTAAACCGTATCTTAATTTAACTTTGTTATCCGAACTCAAAACGAACTTGAATTTTTGTTGATTCATAGCGGTAGGCGCATATAAAGCATATTCAACGCCACGCCTAAACCACTCGGGCATTGCGCCTTTTAATTCAGTTACTTCATCTATGCTCTTCGATTTTCTTTCGTGACCGCCTGTCGCTCCGTACCCTATAGTGATAATAAGTTTTTTTATTTCCCCTTTGTTCAGCTTATACGCTTTCTTGTTATCATTATAAGATAAAGATAGTCCCACCCAACAAGTGTTTAGACCCAACGCTTGAGCTTTTAGCACAACTTTCTCTCCGTAGTAGCCTAATCGTTCGCTCAAATCTATGCCTTTCTTTCCGGCCATCACGATATAATTCGTTACGCCCTTTAATGCTCCATAGTGAGCCTTTACGCCACTAAACGCCTTTTCATCATCCAACACAAGTTGCATATTGAGATTGCCTTCTTTGTTACAATTAGCAATTTCTTCTTGTAACGCAAGCACTATATCGATAGGTATAGGCCTATCGATATACTTTCTCACACTATGTCTTGATTTGATGATATCGTCAATTTGCATATTTAATTAAACTAATCGGAATAGCCGAAAAGCGTTTGTGAGATTTTTTC
>JAZRAN010000253.1:0-5465 GCA_045634605.1 Candidatus Stercoripulliclostridium sp.
CAAAATCAATGAGCTCTTCTTCGCTCATATTGTCCCAATACGAATCAAGATTAATATAAATTGTATTATTATCATCCTGCCAAGTATTTTGAAAGTTATCTTTAATATACTGCGATGTCCCTATTGCTGTTTTATAATTTAGTGATGTTTGCACACTTCCCCAACTATTCCAACCAATAGGATTAAAGGAAATTACACTTTCCCTTTTAGGTGTGAATTCCGTATTTAATTTTGCAAACCTTTCAAGGCCATACTGCCAATCTTCATACACTCCCATCATAAATAGTGAAGAACAAATCTCCTCCCCTTCCAAATAGCCATGGGGAGATTGATCACGCGTTAAACTGGTGTTTGCACCCGAATAAACCTCTAAATTTATAGATTTTTCCTCATTTACTTGATAGCTTACTGCCGATTTCCATTTATCATGCTCAAGAGATCCAATTATTAAACCGCTTTTATCATCTATGTTAACAAATGCGCCTACTTCATGACCAGTTCCTTCCTTTGATAGGTCATGCATTTCATACTTAACCCATCCATCATTGTCGAAAGGAACATCCAAGAATGCGTTATATGGCAATCTACTAGAAAACAACTGACCATAATCTACAACCAGCGGAGCAATATAATTAGTGGATATTTCTCCAACTAACTTTGTGCTAAAAAGAAAATGATTGGAATCGTTATAAAAACAAAACCTTTGCTCCATTTGGGGCATATCTGTACCGCTTAGTGTTATTATAATATCCAGTCTAGTACCGCGCAAATCAAAGGTTGAAGAGGTTACGACATCAAAATCTTCATAATCATAGGAATGAATTGCAACCCCATCGTTTATCGCTACTGCGTAAGCATTAGTAACAATAGCGACACCATCATTATAAATGGAATAATAGCCTTTATTATATGTTAGTGTAAAATTTTCCCCTTGATAAAGCGCATCTTTTTGTGTCATATCTTTCCCATTTTGGGCAATTGAACATATTGCCAAGACTATACACAATGCAAGTGATAAGACTATAACCAATAATTTAACTCTTTTCATAGCGCCTCTCCATAATTATTTTACCCCCTACCGCACACACTGTCAATATCAATAGTTGACAAAATTATTTATTAATGTTAGACTACTATCAGTTAGTCAGACGGCTGCACCAAGTGTGAGGAAAGTCCGAGCATCACAGGGCAGAGTGGCAGAGAAATCCTGCCGAAGGCAACTTTAGGGAAAGTGCAACAGAAAATAACCGCGAGAAATCGTAAGGGTGAAAAGGTGGAGTAAGAGCCCACCGGCAGTTCGGCGACGAAATTGGCCGTGTAAACCCCACTCGATGCAAGAGAAAAGGGACTATGGATTGCCCGTCCGTCCCCTCAATCGCTAGAGCGCATAGGTGACTATGCGCCAAGACAGATGGTCGTCTAATACAGAACTCGGCTTATAGGCTAACTCAAAATTCCACCTTTATGGTGGTTTTTTTGTTTTATAGTCAATTTTTGTCGAAAAGTAGAATATAATAACTCAAAAGGTAGGCGAATATTTTATTTGAAGGATTTTTTGCAGTACTCTCCGGCGTACTTTTACTCACTTCCGGCATAGATAACCAAAACTCTTTCCCCCATCCGCTTAGTCCGGAAAAGGAAAAAGAATATCTGGAAAAATTCCGTTTAGGCGACCTTGACGCAAGGGATACGCTAATAAAACATAACCTTAGGCTAGTTGTCTACATAACAAAAAAGTACACTAACTACCCAGACCAAGACGAATTGCTTTCCGTTGGCACTATAGGTTTAATTAAAGCGATAAACACCTTCAAGGGTGACAAAAGCACGACTCTTGCCACTTACGCATCAAGATGCATAGAAAACGAGATTTTGATGACTTTGCGAGCCCACAAAAAGCACGCCAACAACCTTTCTCTATATGACGAAATAGGTACGGACAGAGATGGCAATAAACTGCAAATTATAGACGTTTTGGCGGTAGATGAAGATAGCGTATTCAAGCAAACGGAAGACGAAATTACTCGTGAAAGTTTGCGTAAAATTATAAAAAAACACCTTGCGCCACGAGAAATAAAAATACTTAATATGCGCTACGGATTACTCGGTGACGAACCTAAAACGCAACAAGAAACGGCGACGGAGTTAGGTATTTCTCGCTCTTACGTTTCCAGATTAGAAAAGGCGATACTAAGTAAACTGCGTATCGCCCTAAAAGAAGAAAATTTTGATTTTTAATTAAAACAAGTTTTAATTAGAAGTCCTTGTCAACTTCGAACTTTTTGTCGTTTAGGTAATTAAGGAAAGAGCCCTTTGGGAAGTTGAAAGCAAGCTTACACGCAGTAAGATATTGCCTTTTTGCTCTCATAACTCTATTTAATTCGAAGTCGCCGTACTTTGTATCTCCCACTATGGGATATCCTGCGTAGGCAAGGTGCGCGCGTATTTGATGAGTTTTACCGCTGTGGAGAGTAACTTCTACCGTAGTTACGTCTTCCCCTATTTCTACGGGCTCTACTTCCGTCCTAATCGGCACTGAGCCTGCAACTTTTATGTCGGTAACGGTAACGATACCCTTTTCCGCATCTTTAACAAGATACGCCCTAAGGTCAAGATGCTCCGATAGTTTTCCGCCTACCAGCGCAAAATATTTCTTTTCTATAAAACCCTTTCTAAAACCTTCCCTAAGAGCGTCCGCGGACTTGTCGTTGTGGCTCATCATAAGTAAGCCTTTTGTGTTGGTATCTAGCCTATGCGCAAGCGCAGTGGGCTTATTTATCGTTGTGGAAATGCGGTTACAAAACTCTTCGCTGGAAACCCCACGCGGTTTTACTGCGATAAGAATATTTTCGTCCGCATATACGGAATCAAAATTAAACTTCAAAAGTTTGTCTTCATCGCAATAAACTTCTACTAAATCGCCTTTTTGAAGTATGATATCGGCGGAAATCTTTTTGCCGTTTACTCTAATTTCCCTTAACTTCAAAAGAGTACGGAAATATCCGTACCTTAATTCGGGAAAAACTTCGCTTAGATACTTGGAAAGCCTAAGCGGTTTTCTATCAAACTTATATGCTCTCAATTTATTTATCTCCGTCGTCGCTACCCTTGTCGGCAACAAGTTTTTCTATTTCTTCCAGGAGTGTGTTGATGTCCTTGAATTGACGATGTACGGATGCGTATCTTACGTAAGCAACTTCATCGAGAGATTTTAGTCCGTTCATAACCATATCGCCTACTTTCTTGGAAGAAATTTCTTGCGCAAGAGTGTTATTAACTTGTTTTTCTATATCGTTAACAAGTTTGTCGATTCTAGCCATAGAAACGGGACGTTTTTCGCAAGCCTTGATAATTCCGTTTTTGATTTTTGAGCTATCAAATATTTGGCGGTTACCATTGTTCTTTATGACGAGAACGGGAGTAGACTCAATCTTTTCGTAAGTAGTATAGCGCTTACCGCAACCTACGCACTCACGACGTCTTCTGATACTGGTGCCGTCGTCGTTTAGGCGTGAATCTACAACTTTGGAATCTAGGCTATTGCAAAATGGACACTTCATATAGTACTTCCTTTGAGTTTTATGACTATATTATACTATATATAGTCAAAAAAGTAAATACTATTTGCATATTTCCGTAGAATTTACACCCCCTAATTCTACCAAAATTACGTCGTCACCTATCTTCGTAACCTTTTGCCAGGGGATAAATATGTTATCGTTACCCGAAAAATTCTTAAAAAACTTTTTATCGGGACTAGCAATAAGCCCCACTACCTTGCCGGTACAATGAAGAGCGATATCGACTATTCTCCCCAACTGCTTGCCGTCCAAAACGTTTATTACTTCCTTTTCTCTAAGTTCACAAAAAGTATAATCTATGCCCTGCATAATCGCTCCTTAAAAAGTGTATGCTTATGGGCTCAAAAATATGTACACCGCCTAAGCGATGCGGTAACTAGGCTTCAAAAGAAAGCCTTAATTTTTCTATTGCTCCCTTTTCCAGCCTAGATACCTGCGCTTGAGAAATTGCCAGCTCTTTTGCAATTTCGGTTTGGGTAGCTCCTTGATAATAGCGCATTTCTATGACGATTTTTTCCTTTTCGGGCAAATTTTTTACGCCTTCTAATAAGGTAACCCTACTCTCATAATCGTATTCCGAGCGCTTTTCCTTGACAAGCTCAATAATTTCTACCCCGTCTCCGTCGTCGCCGTACACTTCTTCAAAGATAGATTGCGGTTCCGCTAACGCGTCCAACGCGCTTACTACTTCGTAGTATGGTAAGTCCAACTCTTCCGCAATATCCGTTATGGTCGCCAGTTTGCCTTCATACTCCAACTTTTCCCTTGCTTTGACGGCTTTGTACGCAACGTCCCTTACCTGTCTTCCTACCTTAAATGCCGTATTTTCGCGAATATATCTTCGTATTTCGCCGTAAATCATAGGCACTGCATACGTGGAAAACTTCAAATTTAACGTTACGTCAAAGTTGTCCGTTGCTTTCATAAGTCCCAGCATCCCTACTTGAAAAAGGTCGTCGGCGCTTTCTTTTGCAGAACGGAATTTTTGAACCGCCACCAAAACTAGTCTTGCGTTTGAAAGTAAAAATATCTCTCTTAACTCTTTATTACCATTTTTGATTTCCCTTAACATACTTTCAAGTTCGCTTGAGCTTAATTTAGGTAGCTCGCTAACTTCTATTCCGGATACTTTCTTAGCCATAAATTTCTCCTTGCCTTGAAAGTATGTACCAAAAAATCAAAGTAATTCAAAAATTATTCAAGTTTCATAAATTCCGCGCGGAGTTTTTCAAGTATGCGTTTTTCAAGTCTGCTTATATAAGACTGCGATATGCCCATTGCGTCGGCTATCTCTTTTTGCGTCCTTTCTTCCACTCCGTTCAAGCCGTAACGCATACACAGTATTTCCCTATCCCTTTCTTCCAGCCTAGAAAATAACTCCATCAAAATGGACTTTTCCACTTCGTTTTCTACTTCTCGGTATATCTCTCCGCCATCGGTACCAAGCACGTCCCCCAGTAACAGTTTATTTCCTTCATAGTCTACGTTTAACGGCTCGTCAAGGCTAATTTCATTGCGAGTTTTGACCATTTTACGCAAAAACATAAGAATTTCGTTTTCTATACAACGGGATGCGTAGGTGGCAAGTTTAATCTTTTTTTCGCTATCGTAAGACTTTACCGCCTTAATTAAACCTATGGTACCGACGGAAACGAGTTCTTCCAAATCTACGCCCGTGTTATCAAATGTTTTTGCAATATATACTACAAGTCTAAGATTGCGCTCAACGAGTACGTTCCTTGCGTCTTGGTCGCCTTCTTCCGAAAGTTTTACGTATCGGCGCTCTTCTTCCGCCCCTAACGGCTCGGGAAGGGATACCATATAATCTACGGTAGAACTAAAACCGAAAATCTTCTTAATTAGGTTCAAAAATTTGTTAAGTAT
>JAZRAN010000254.1:0-9723 GCA_045634605.1 Candidatus Stercoripulliclostridium sp.
AATCTAATAGTTGTGGAAGCAATGAATAGAGTACATACAATAGCCAGTGGCTCAAGCGACGTGGCAAGCGTTAAAGTAGGAGAAAAAGATTATCTTTATACAAGTTACAAATTATAAGGAGAAATATGGGACTTAAAGAGCAATTTATAGAAATATACCAAAGGGAAATCAAGCGTGACGGCGCTCAAAAAATGTTAGAATATCTAGAAAACAGCGACTTTTTTACTGCGCCTGCATCAACTAAATTCCACCTTAGCAGAGAAGGTGGTCTTTGCGAGCATAGTATAAACGTTTATTATCGTCTAAAGCAACTCGTTGAAAACGAACAAAGTGATTGGGCAAAAAACGTAAGTGGTGAGAGCATTGCTATCATAGCGCTCCTTCACGACGTATGCAAAATTGGTATGTATGCCGTTGATTATCGCAATCAAAAGCAACCCGATGGAAGCTGGCAAAAGGTTCCGTATTACGTAATAGACGAGCTTTTACCCTATGGACACGGAGAGAAGTCTGTTTATATAATAAACGGATATATGCGTTTGACTAGGGAAGAAGCTATTTGCATAAACTGGCATATGGGCGGTTATGACGAAAGAGTTAGGGGTGGAAGTTATTCTATCGCGAAGGCGTATGAAAAATTCCCGTTGGCAGTACTCACTCACGTAGCTGACGCTCTAGCTAGTTATCTTGATGAAGAAAGACAATAAAATCACATATAGGAGCAATAACGATGTTCAAAAGAAAAAACAAAGAAAAGAAAGAAAGAAAAGGATTTGTCAAAGAATTTGCGGAATTTATCAACCGTGGTAGCATTATCGATATGGCAGTCGGTGTCATAGTTGGTGGCGCTTTCAAAGATATCGTAAATCGTTTGGTAGACTCCATTATTATGCCTATCTTGGGCCTAATCATTAAGACGGACCTAACCGAAGTTAAGACTCTCGTCACTCAACCCGATGGTACCGTAGTAGAAATTTTGTGGGGTACTTTTATCCAAGCTTGCCTAGATTTTCTACTTATCGCGCTTGTAATATTCGTTGCAATCAAGATTTTTGGTGTGATTAGAAAAACCATCCAAAAGGCAAACGAAGTTGTAAAGAAGACCGTTGATAGCGTAGTTGATAGCATAGAAGACAAGTTCTCCAAGGACGAAGAAAAAGTAGAAACCGAAGTTGCAGAAGTTGAAGTAACCGAAGTAGCAACGGAAGAAACCCAAACAACCGAAAACAAATAATATCTTTATAAGATAAGGAGAAAAATCGTGAAAAATATATGGCACGACGTTAGTAAAGAAAGAATAAACGCCGACGACTTTTTGGCGGTTATAGAAATTCCCAAGGGCTCTAAGAACAAGTACGAACTCGACAAAGAAACGGGTTGTCTAATTCTTGATAGAGTACTATTCACTTCCACTCACTATCCTGCTAACTACGGATTTATTCCCCGTACCTTTGCAGAAGACCTAGACCCATTGGACGTTTTGGTTCTTTCTAGTGAAGTAATAGTTCCGCTCGCTCTTTGCAGGTGCTATCCTATCGGTATGATTTCTATGACCGATAACGGATTTGAAGACACAAAGATAATCGCTATACCTTTTGGCGACCCCACTTGGTCTTGTTACAAAGACATAAGCGAACTACCCCCGCACGTTATGCAAGAAATGACTCACTTCTTTACCGTTTATAAGAACCTAGAAAAAGGCAAGCAAACGGCGGTTATGAAGGTAGACGATGCTAAAAAGGCTCGCAAGTCCATCGAGCAAGCTATAAAAGCGTATAAAGAACGTTTCCTTAGAGTATAACTTTAGGGTATAGAACAAGAAATAGGGGGATTTTTCGGCAAAAAGCCAAAAAATTCACTCTTACTTCATATAATTTTCATAATTAATTATTATATTATAATCACTAAAATTCCACTAAGGACGAGTTATGTATAATAATCATCGTTACAGCTATGAAGTGCGCTCGAGAGTGCCGAGAGTTCCTACCGTAAAAAGGATGAGTCCGGTTGCGGTAGTTTTTCTCGTGATTTTTATTCTTGGAGCGTGCATAGGAAGTGGTTTTTTAGGCGCGCATTTGGTTGCTAAAAATAATGCAGAAACCCCGAATACTCAAACGACCATAATTTATCGCGATAACAGTGAAAGGACGGAAAACATTTCTACTTCAGGTGATAAAACGCCACAACAAGTTGCGCTTGAAGTCAAACAAAACGTAGTAGAAATTTATACCGAATCCGCTGTTTACGCAAAAAACAATCAATCTTTAATTACCAGTGGAGCGGGAAGCGGTGTCGTTATTGCAACGGATGGATATATTCTTACTGCATATCACGTTGTAGAAGATGCCGAGCAAGTCAAGGTAAGATTATATAACGGTCAAGAATACAACGCAGAATGGGTTAGGGGCGATGCTCTTACCGACCTAGCGGTGGTAAAAATTAGCGCAACTACCCTTAACTCCGCTACAATAGGTAAGTCGGAAGACCTTATGTCAGGCGAAAGCATAGTCGCAATAGGCAATGCGTTTGGAAGCTTTGGCGGTACGGTAACTTGTGGCAACGTTTCCGCTATAAATCGCGCGTTGAGTATGGACGGCAAAAAGCTAGAAAACATGGTACAACTTTCTTGCCCGCTTAACCCCGGGGATAGCGGTGGCGGTGTCTTCAATATGCGTGGGGCGCTCGTTGGCATTATTAACGCAAGGGGTGTGGGTGAATATGGTAACAATATAGGGTTTGCTTCTCCAATTACCGACTCCTTAAAAATAGCGACCGACCTTATTTCATTAGGATACGTCAAGGGTAGGGTCGATACGAAGATTTTTGAAGTTAAAGAAATAAGCAACTCTGCGTCTACCGTTGCCGGTTTATATTTTGCAGGAGTAAGAAATCAAAACGTACATACAACGCTTGTAAAAAACGATTATATAGTTTCCGTTGCGGGACAAACTGTTTCTACTTTGGAAGAATGGGAAAGCGTGCTTAACTCTAAAAAAGTCGGTGATACGGTAGAGATTGTATATAGAAGGCAAGGTGTAGAAGGTACCGTTAGAGTACTACTCGTCAATCGCGCGGATTGCGATTAAAGGAGTGAAAATGTACAAAGTATTAATAGTAGATGATGAACAAGCCATACGTGAATTGGTAGCTAAATACTGCGCTTTGGAAGGATTTTCCTACGGCGAAGCAGGCGATGGACTAGAAGCTATTCAAAAGGTAAAAGAAGGTTCTTACGACATAGTAGTAATGGACGTTATGATGCCGGAATTGGATGGCTTTAGCGCTGTTAGAGAAATAAGAAAATTCTCATCACTTCCCATCATAATGCTTTCCGCAAGGACGGAAACGTATGATAAAATTCATGGGTTTGAAATAGGCGCGGACGATTATATAGGTAAGCCGTTTTCCCCAAAAGAATTGATGCTTAGAATAAGCGCAGTTATGAATAGGGTTAAGAGTCAAAGGAGTAATTCTGAAGTTTATGAAAACGAACTTCTTAAAGTTGACTTTACCGCTCGCATAGTTTGTGTAGAAGGGGAAGAAATAGACCTTTCACCTAAGGAATACGAGCTATTGTTCTTTATGGTTAAAAACAGGGGAATTGCGCTCTCTCGTGAAAAGCTACTTAATGAAGTTTGGGGCTATGATTTTTACGGTGATGACAGGACGCTAGACACCCACATTAAACTCCTAAGAAAAAGTTTAGGTAGCGCTTCGCAATACGTTGTAACGCTACGTGGAATGGGATACAGATTTGATGGCTAAAATTAAACTTGACAAAATATACGGGGATAATACCCCGTTATTTTTAAAAATGCTACTTATATTCGTAGCCTTTTCTCTTGTTGTAATTTCGCTGTTTTGGGTTCTTGGTTTTGGGCTTTCGGGAGCCGTATATAAAACTATACAAGTAAATGAAGCTAAAAACGGCGCAGACCTTATCTCTAAAAACATAGACAATATAGATCTCTCTTTGCTTGTCAAAAGATTGTCGTTTGATAAAGACGTTTGCATATTGATAGCGGACAAAAACGGACACGTATATCTTTCGCAAGAAGCGAGAGAAGATTGCTCCATTCACGCTTTTAGCGAAGCTTCTATAGAAGACTATTATGACAAAGCCAAAGGTAATAACGGCATCTTTACGGAAGAAATAGAGTCCATTCCGCACGATGATAACTATAGCAATACCGATTATGAAGGTAGCGTTCCGCGTGGTGATGAGGAGCGCAAATCACATTACGTTTATACGCAAATAGCAAAAAGTCAGAACGGCGAAAGCTACGCTATATTAATAGACGTGATAATTACGCCATCCAAGGCTTTTAAGGAAACGTTAATAGTGCTTTTTGTGGTGGTTAGTGTTCTTACTGCCATACTTGCAGGTTATCTAAGTTATCGTTTGAGCAATCAAATTAGCGCGCCTATTATCGAGCTTAATGCTCAAGCAAAAGACATTGCAACGGGAAGCGCGGATTTTGAAATTAAGGCAACGGGATACAAAGAAATCCTTGAACTTAGGGATAGCCTAGCTATGGCTCAAAAAGAAGTTAGTGAAGTCGAGCATTATAGACGAGAGCTTATAGCAAACGTTTCTCACGACTTAAGAACGCCACTTACTCTAATTAAAGGGTATACGGAACTTATGAGAGATATACCTACGGAAGCTACTCCGGAAAACTTCCAAGTTGTTATTGATGAAACTACACGGCTAACCAACCTAGTTAACGATATGCTCACGCTTTCCAAAGAGCAAGAAGGAAACGAAGAATTAAACCTTACCAGATTTGACGTCGTTGCCGTTTTAGATTCACTTATAACAAGGCACGGAAAACTCATAGAACATTTAGGCTATACGCTTGAGTGGACGCATGATGAGAAGGCATTTGTACTTGGTGACGAGAGTAAGATAACGCAAGTAATATATAACCTAATAAACAATGCGGTAAACTACTCGGGGGCAGACAAAAAGGTTATTGTAAAGGAAACGATAAAGAGCGACGTTGTAAGAATAGAAGTCATTGACAACGGGGAAGGTATAGACGTAGAAATACTACCGCACATTTGGGACCGCTACTATAAGTCGGACAAAAATCATCGTCGCGGTACGGTTGGTACGGGTTTAGGATTGTCTATTGTAAAGAGCGTTATGAGCAAGCACCCGGGCGGAGCGTACGGCGTAATTACGTCGGTAGGCGAAGGCTCAACTTTCTATATTGAATTACAAAGGGCATAATATGGCGTTAGAAATAGAGAGAAAATTCCTAATAAAGAAATTGCCGGAAAGCAAGTTGATTGCAATGAGCGAAAAGGTAAAAAAGATAGAGCAAAGCTATCTTGTTACTGATGAAATTTATCCTGTTAGGCGTATAAGAAAAACGGAAGAAAACGGAGTTACAAAATATTTCTATACGCTAAAAAGACAATTGGGCGAAGGTTTTACCAGAGAAGAGATAGAGCAATCAATTAGTGCCAATCAGTATCTTGAGCTACAAAAAGAAAGAGATTTAGCGCTTAATGAGATTGTTAAAACGAGATACGTTATAGCCGGGGACGGATTAGAATACGAAGTAGACAGGTTTACCTTTTTTAATGATTTCGACGTGCTAGAAATAGAGCTTTCCGCAGAAGACGAAGAGTTTATGATCCCACAAGAATTCCAAGTAATAAAGGAAGTTAGCAAGGATTACAGGTTCACTAATCTTGCTCTTGCAAAAGAAATACCAACGGAAATATAAAAATTCAGTAGAACTCACCTAGCGTGAGTTTTTTATTTATTATAATAAATATTTGTTAAATAATTAATTCTATGATAAAATAATTAAGTTATGGAAAACTTGACTAACAACAAACACGATGACGTCGTCATAGAAATAGAAAACCTTTCTTACGATTATCGCAACGGCGAAGGCGAGTCGATTGCTCGCGGAGTAAGGGATATAAATCTTTCCGTCAAGCGCGGAGAGTTTTGCGTGTTGCTTGGTCATAATGGTTCGGGTAAAAGTACGCTTGCCAAACTTCTTAATGGTTTTCTACTTCCCGACGAAGGTAGCGTAAAAATCAACGGACTAGACACTCGTGACGAAAGTTTAGTTTATGAAATACGTTCCAAGATAGGTATGGTTTTCCAAAATCCGGACAACCAAATGGTTGCATCCATCATAGAAGACGACCTTGCTTTTGGGCCGGAAAACTTGGGTGTGCCAAGAGAAGAGATAGAAGAGCGTATCACTTGGGCGCTGGAAACCGTCAATATGAGCGAGCATCGTCATCGCTCGCCCACCAAACTCAGCGGTGGTCAAAAGCAACGTATTGCGATAGCGGGCGTGCTTTCTATGCTTCCGGAAATTTTAGTTTTGGACGAGTCGACCGCAATGCTTGACCCTAAAGGTAGAGCGGAAGTTTTGGAAACGGCAAGTCGACTTAATAAAGAAAAGGGTATGACCGTCATACTCATTACTCATTATATGGACGAAGCTATAAACGCAGACAAGGTTATAGTACTAAACGAAGGAGAATTGCTTCTTGCGGGTACGCCTAGGGAAGTGTTTAACGCGCGCGACGTAATCAAACGCTCATCGCTTGAGCTTCCCGTTGCATCAGCGGTTGCCGTAAAACTAAAAGATATAGGTTTTGACGTCGGCTTTGCCCTTACCGATGAAGAGCTTGTGGAGAATATATGCAAATTAAAGTAGAGCATCTTAAATATACCTATTCTCCTAAAACACCTTTTGAGAAGGTGGCGCTTGATGATATAAATTTTACCATCAACGAAGGAGATACCATCGGTATCATAGGCTCAACGGGTTCGGGCAAAAGTACGCTTTGTCAACATTTTAACGCGCTCATTAGAATATCGCACGGACAAATATTCGTTGGTGACGTTGCTCTTAATTCCAAGAAGGTTGATTTAGGCGCACTGCGTAAAGCAGTAGGTATGCTTTTCCAATACCCGGAGTATCAGCTTTTTGCGGATACCGTAAAGGATGACGTAGCGTTTGGTCCTATTAATTTCGGTTTGAGCAAAGAAGATGCGGAAATACTTGCTAGGTATGCTTTGGAGCTTACCAGCGTTGATTATGAAGAAGTAAAAGACAAATCTCCTTTTGAGCTTTCCGGCGGTCAAAAAAGGCGAGTTGCAATAGCAGGCGTAATAGCTTCCAAGCCCGAAGTTTTGGTGCTAGACGAGCCTACTGCCGGCCTCGACCCAAAGGGTAAAAAAGAGATACTAGACCTTGTTAAAAAGCTAAAAGAAAGCTATGTAAAAACGGTTATAATGATATCTCACAATATGGATGAAATTGCCGAGTATTGTAACCGTGTAATAGTGCTTAACGATTCCAAGCTTTTGTATGACACAACTCCGCGAGAGTTGTTTGGTAATCCGGATAAACTAAAAGAAACAGGACTGGAAGTGCCCCACGTGGTAGACGTTGCTTTGCGCCTAAAAGCCAAAGGCGTAGACCTAGGCGGAATACCGCTTACGCAAGAAGAATTGGTAGAGCTAATCAAAAGGAGTTTGGGATGAGAGAAGTAAGTTTTGGACAATACTATCCTAGCAATTCTCTCGTTCATAAACTTGATGCGAGAGTTAAGTTGCTACTTACTATTGCGTTTATAGTAATGGTCTTTTTGGTAAGCAATTTGTACTCGTATATCGCAGTGCTTGCATTTATATTTTTAACGACTTTGGTATCCCGAGTTCCCGTATTAAAGGTACTAAAGAGCATAAAGGCAATAATATTTATCGTTATTATAATGAGTATAATAAACCTTTTTGCAAACGCCGAAGGAAAGGTGCTTTGCTCCTGGTGGATATTTACAATTACCGATGGCGGAATTATCAACGCGGTTAATCTTGCTTTAAGGTTGGTCTTTTTGGTAATGGGAACTTCTCTCCTAACCTATACGACTACGCCTATGGAACTTACCGATGGCATGGAAAGTTTGATGTACCCGCTAAAACTAATCAAAGTTCCTACCCACGATATAGCGATAATAATGTCGATTGCTCTTCGTTTTATTCCTATTTTAATGGAAGAAGTAGACAAGATTATGATGGCGCAAAAGGCTAGGGGCGCTTGCTTTGATAGAGGCGGTCTTCTAAAGAGAGCAAAGGCTTTGTTGCCCGTGCTTATTCCGCTTTTCGTATCTGCATTTAGGCGCGCTGACGAACTTGCTTTAGCGCTTGACGCAAGGTGTTATAACGCAACGCCTAATCGCACGAAGTACAAGGTTTCTAAATTAGGATTAAAAGACTTATTCGCAACTCTTATAACCGCAATTTTTATCGTGTTGGTTATTGCCGTCAATAATAACTTTTGGGGGTTGTACTAATGGCGCGCTACGCTATGATAATTGAGTATGACGGCACGGAATACGCCGGTTGGCAAAGACAAAAAAATGCAGTCTCCGTTCAACAAAAAATAGAAGAAGCTTTGGAGATAGTCCTTGGAGTTAAGACAATAATTTACGCAAGCGGAAGAACCGACGCCGGAGTGCATGCAGAAGGTCAAGTAGCGCACTTTGATGCAGAAAAAGAACTAAACCCAAGAAGCGTGGCATACTCACTCAATAGCTTGCTTCCGAGCGACGTAAAAATACAAAAGATAATAAAAGTTGCTCCGGATTTTCACGCTCAATACTCGGCAAAACGTAAAACGTATACGTATAGAAGCTACGTTAGCGATTGCCCTTCACCCCTAAAAGATAGGTTTTACGCTCGCATTTTACCGCCCGTGGACGTAGAAAAGATGAAAAGGGCAAGCAAGTGTCTAATAGGCAAGCACGACTTCAAGGCGTTTTGTTCGACTGGTAGTTCAATAAAATCTACGGAAAGGGAGATATACGAATTTAACGTTATAGAAAAGGGAGATGAAGTAATCTTTGAGATAACGGGAAACGGCTTTTTATACAATATGGTTAGAATCATAGTAGGCACGTTGTATTTTATAGGCAAAGGCAAACTTCCCGAGACTGCAATAGAAGAAATGCTTCGTACGGGAAACAGGCGCGCAGGTGGCAAAACCTACCCGGCTTGTGGCCTTTCCTTGAAGAAAGTCGAATATGTTGACGCAGAATAGTTAAAAATATAATTTTTAGTTAAAAAAGTAGCGTTTTTTGTTTGACTTATTTTTACTTATATAATATTATATTTAGGCACGCGACATTTTTGAGAAAGAACTAGCCCCTCCGACTCAAAAGAATCGATAAAAAACTGGAGGATTTACCATGAAATCATATATGGCAAAACCCGAAAACGTAGAAAGAAAATGGTACGTAGTGGATGCACAAGGCATATCACTAGGTAGACTTGCAAGCCAAGTTGCAATGATTCTTCGTGGAAAGAACAAGCCCACCTTCACTCCTAACGTTGATACGGGTGATTACGTTATCGTTATCAATTGTGACAAAGTCGTTCTAACTGGTAAAAAGTTGGAAAAGAAATACTATCGTTACCATACCGGTTACGTTGGCGGTTTGAAAGAAATCCGTTACGACAAACTTATGGCAACCAAGCCCGAGTTCGCAGTTAAGCACGCTGTAAAGGGTATGCTTCCCAAGAACTCCATCGGCAGACACATGCTCTCTAAACTCTTCGTATACGCTGGCGCAGAACACAAGCAACAAGCCCAACAACCCGTTGAGTTAAAACTCAATTACTAAGAGGTGAATTATGACCGCAAAGAAAGTTGTTAAAAAGAAAGTTCAATACTGGGGAAC
>JAZRAN010000255.1:0-3400 GCA_045634605.1 Candidatus Stercoripulliclostridium sp.
CTTCAACGTAGCCTAGACCATTGTATTTTGCGCTTCCTGCGGTCTTAATAAAGGAATTAGAAATGCTAATTACGTCGTAAATAGGAATTGCGTAACCCATACCTTCGACTGATTCGCCAACTGATTTTGCGTTGACTATACCAATTAGATAACCTTCCGAATCAAATAATGCGCCACCTGAGTTACCGCTATTTACTGCAGCGTCCGTTTGCAAAAGCGTCATTTTTACGCCATCCATATTGATGGTTTTGGATATTCCGCTAATATGACCTACGGTTACGCTAATACCTGCGCCTAGGGGATTACCTATTGCAATAGCCGATTCCGCAAGAATAATAGGGGCATCTTCCGTGTTGCGCAATTCCGCATAATTATAGTCGGTACCACTAATTTTTAGTACGGCAAGGTCGCTTTCATCATCCATTCCTATAATGGTTGCGTTAAGTATCTTATCGTTTTCACTATCTAGGTCCGCATCGTTAATGGTAACCTTAATTTCGCTTGCGCCGTCTATAACGTGACAGCACGTTACTATCATAGATGCGTCTTCGCCCGTAACTTTACCATATATAACTCCACTACCTGCGCCTACGTCGGTGTTTATGATTACTACCGAAGTTTGAATTGCTGCAACAACTTCCGTGAGTGTAGTAGCAGTGCCTGAAGGCGTACCCACTTGCGTTATAACGTCATAATTATTTCCCGTGCTGCCCGCAGTCGGTAAATTAGAGTTATCGGTGTTGGAATTGGACATATTACCATCGCTATCAACTTCATCAAGTGGCTCGAAGGTAAGACACGCCGTCAAACTGAAAGCGCATACCGCAACCATCAATATGATGAAAGCAATAGATAATATTCTTCTATTTTTTCTCATAATTACTCCATATAAAAGTTGTTTATAATATAGTATAACCTATTTGTGTAGATTTTGTGAATATTTTTTTATTATTTATAGTATTTTTTGTTTCATCTACATTTTAAGGCAAATATCTTAAATAAAGTTTAATTTCTTACGTTAGCGAGCCTTTATAATTAACAATCGGAAGGTGCTTATGATTATTCACGATTTAAAAGATGGTATTTTGACTATAAAACTGCAAGGCGAAATCGACCACGATAATGCCCCTAGGCTAAAAATTGCCGCTGATAGCTTGATAAATAGGGGTAATTTTAGCAGTTGTATATTTGACCTTAGCAACGTAACTTTTATGGACTCAACGGCAGTTGGACTAATTTTAGGTAGATATAAACTCCTAAAACAAGCGGGCGTTGCCGTATATTTCTATAAACCGTCCAGAGAGGCGGATAAAGTGCTAAAAGTAAGCGGACTTTATACTATTATCAATAAAATATAAGGAGAAAAAATGGATATTTTGAACGTAAAAGTTAACGCGCTAAGCGTAAACGAAAGTTTTTTAAGGAGTACCGTGGGTGCGTATTGCAGTAGAAAAAATCCTTCATTAGAAACTATTGCGGACGTAAAAACTGCCATTAGCGAGGCAGTAACTAATGCTATCGTACACGGATATGATGGTAATTCCAATGGAATAATAGAGATTTCCGCAAAGATTGAAGACAATACTTTGAGCGTTACGGTATGCGATTATGGTAAAGGAATACCATCCGTTGCAGACGCACTAAAAGACTTTTTTACTACAAAAGCCGATGAGGAAAGGTCGGGATTGGGCTTTACTATTATGAAGAGCTTTATGGACAGCCTTGACGTAACTTCCGTATTAGGCGAAGGTACTTCCGTCAAAATGACTAAAAAACTTGCCTAATGCTTACTCAAGAAGAAACGCTAAAGCTAATTCTCATGGCAAAAGAAGGCTCAAACGAAGCGAAAGAAAGGCTAATTGCCGAAAATCTTCCACTCATCAAAAGCATCGTTAGGCGTTATAAGAATAAATTGATTGATTACGAAGACCTTTTGCAACTTGGGACCTTGGGCTTAATTAAAGCTATAAATAACTTTAACACCGATTACGGCGTTAAATTTTCCACTTATGCAGTCCCTATGATTGCGGGTGAAATCAAGCGATTTATTCGTGACGACGGGGCAATAAAGGTCAGTCGGTCTACTAAGTCGCAAGCCTTGGAAATTAATAAGTATATTGATGATTATCGCTTGGAAACGGGTAATAGCCCGTCGCTTGAAGATTTGCATAAAAAATTCAATCTGGAAGTAAGTGAAATCGTATTTATATTAGATTCCACAAAGTATCCCGTGTCGATATATCAAGAAAGCGACGACGAAGGATTACAACTTGCCGACAAGATTTCATCAAATGAAGACCCCGATGAAGAACTTGATAAACTGCTACTTAAAGAAATGATATTAAATCTTCCGGAAAGGGATAAAAAGATAATAATTTTACGATACTTTCGTGATAAAACCCAAACCGAAGTGGCGGAAGTTTTGGGCGTAAGTCAAGTGCAAGTTTCTAGGCTGGAAGCAAAGATTTTACAAAAACTTCGCCAAAATCTTAAACTTGAATAAGTATATTATACTTAAAATTGTTAACAATCTCCGTAAAGGAGATTTTTTTGTGCGAAAGGAAATTAAAGAAAAAGAAGAAGTATTCGCGCCAATTCTAAATACCTTGGAAGGAGAGTTGGATGAACGAGCCTAACAAAGAATATCTTGAATTAATCAAACGAAAAATGCCTAAATCTCATCACCTAAAAACGTGCTTTAGGGCGTTTTGGGTAGGTGGGTTGATATGTTGCATTGGACAGGGCTTTAACGACCTATATACCCATTTTCTCGGCAATAAAATGCCGGAAGAAGATATTTCTACGTTAGTTACGATAACGCTGATTACAATTACGGTAATCCTTACCGGTTTGGGCATATACGATAAAATAGGCGCGTACGCCGGAGCAGGGTCGATAGTGCCGATAACCGGGTTTGCAAACAGCGTTGCAAGTCCTAGCGTAGAACATAAAAGGGAAGGCGTCGTGCTGGGGCTTTGCTCAAATATGTTTAGCGTTGCAGGTCCCGTAATCGTGTTTGGCATAACGGCGTCTATTTGCGTCGGCATTATTGTATTGATATTCAAAGGAGCTTTTTCTTAATGCAAAATCAAACGATTTTCTTCAAAAACGACATTATGGTAGAAAATACCGCAACTATCGTAGGGCCAAAGGAAAGCGAAGGGCCTTTGGGAAAATATTTTGACAAGCACGTCAAAGACGACTTGCTTGGTCAAAAAAGCTACGAAAAAGCCGAAACAAAACTTCACGTTTCCACCATACGATACTTGCTAAACAAGTCGGGTTACACCGACAAAGACGTAGATTTATGCTTGCTCGGCGACTTGCTTGATGAAATAAGCGGGTCAAATTTTACTATGCGAGAATTGGATATTCCTTTTATGGGATTATATAATGCTTG
>JAZRAN010000256.1:0-1902 GCA_045634605.1 Candidatus Stercoripulliclostridium sp.
GCGGTAACATGGGTTCGATTCCCGTAGGGGTCACCAAGTGGAGGCATAGCTCAGCTGGGAGAGCGCTTGCCTTACAAGCAAGATGTCATAGGTTCAAGTCCTATTGTCTCCACCAAAAAAGAAGCAAGTCAAACGACTTGCTTTTCTTTTTGCCTGTTAGATTTTTTGTTATTTATTACTTACTATAAACGTCATCCTTTCTTGTATGCTTGCTTTGCCGTGGTTGGTCTTGATGCCACCGTGGTCGGACGTGATGATGATTAGCCAGTCTTCGCTTGCATAAGTAGGACGAGCCTTAATTGCGTTTACGGTTTGATAGCCGTAAGAATCGATTTCTTGGAAAGCTTCTTTATATTTGGGGTTATTAAAGCTAAAACCTTTGTTGTGTCCTGCGGAGTCGGTTTGCTCATAGATGGTAAATATGAAGTCTGCTCCGTCTTCCTTCTCTATTTCCGCTTTGGTTGCGCTAAGGATGTCTTCGTTTTCTTTCACCTTATTGAACGCTACGTTCAAGCCATTTTCTTCACAGTATGCCTTTTCTTGTAGGTAGGTTGCTTTCTTCCTATCAAAGTGTCCCGCCCACTTGGTAATAAAGCTTGCGCTACCTATTTTGCCATCTTCGGTTAGACTGGTAAGCAAAGTCTTGGTTGACATATCTTTGGTTATATTGTTCCCCGTTACTCCGTGTTCGGTTGCCCATTTGCCGGTAAGAATAGAACACCACCCGGGAGCCGTAGACGTATCTTGAACGTTCTTTTCGGGATAATTTACGCCACCGCAATATCCTAGATTTAGGCTTGCCCCGTCCGCAACAAGCGCCTTTACGCCACTGTTTCCTGCGCTCATTTCCGCAAGGATATCCGCCCTACATCCATCATATCCTATGACGATTGCTTTTTTTGCCGTCTTGCCATCGGGAAGGGCGGAGTTAAAGTGAGCCGTTATCATATTATATATTTCGGTTTGGGGAATTGCCGTTTCTATCGTGTTTTCGTAACCTACTTTTGCGACGTTTTCCAGGTACAATTCTTCGGTGTCGTTTACGTCCCACATATACCTAGTAAAATACAAACTAAGTGAAAGCGTGAGTACAACCACCAACACTACTGCGGTAATAATAATTTTAATCTTCATAACTCTTAACCTACTACTTCTTTTATAAATGCGCACGCTCTTGCCATTGCCTTTTTTGCTTCCGGCATCCAAATCTTTAGGTGGAAATCGTGGAAAGAGTTAAAGAAATGCGTGCCGTGGTATCTTTCATACTTAACGCCCACTTCATCAAACTTCGCCATTAGCTTTCTGTTGTGGGGGTTGGTTACAAAATCTTGCGCCCCCGTAACAACCAACGTTCTTGGGAAAGTTGCGTCTATCTTTGGGATAGGATTAAGGTAATCTTTAAATTCACTCTTTTCATAATCCTTGACTCTCTTTATTCCTGCAATGCCTTTTAACATCGCATCCATAATGGGAAAACGCATCCAAAATTCCGTAAAGTCATATGGCCCACAAAATAGCATTGCGCCTTGGAATTTTACGTCCAAAGGCTCTACTCCAAACTTTTGTTGCCAGTCTGTATCCGAAAGTGTAACAAGGGTTACGGCGCTAAGATGAGCTCCCGCAGAGTCGCCCGTGATAACAATCTTATCTAGGTCGAGTTTATATTTTTCCGCATTTTTAAGCATCCATTTTAGCGCGGAGAAAATATTTTGGATTTCATCACGATAGGTGTATTTGGGAGTAAGAGCGTAGTTGACGTTTATGACAAAGTTGCCGTCGGACGCATATTGAATACTAACGCCCCTGCGGAATCGTTTATCTCCCACTATCCAACCACCGCCGTGAATATTAAAGACGACGGGATATTTTCCGTTTTCTCCTATTTTACTTTCGTCGAAAAGT
>JAZRAN010000257.1:0-5887 GCA_045634605.1 Candidatus Stercoripulliclostridium sp.
GATATGGTAAGAGTCCTAAGGCTGTTCAATTGTTGTTTGAAAAGAGAAGATTGGAATTATTATCAAATAATGAAAAAGTACATCAAGTAAAAGAAACGAAACAAGAAGTATTGATTTATTTCTCTTCTGCTTGGTGTCAAAATGTGGATGGTGTTCGTTTATTTGAAATGGTATCTAAGATTTCTTTGGATATTAAATTGAAATATGAACGTGGACAAATTATTCTTGTTTTCCCTAAAAAGAAAGCGGATTGGTTACCTTTAGCTAATAAAGTATTAGAATAATTTGCTGCTTCTACATAGATTTTTGTTTTATTCAAATTAAAAGCCCACTCACGTGGGCTTGCGTTTATTCTAAGTCTTTCATATTATCTTCGTAGTTGGGGTCAAAATCGGGATTATCGATAGATTCCAAAATATTTTCCAGTATGGCGTCTTCCCTTTCCGTTGACGTCATTTCCGTATATTTCTTACGACGCTTCCAAATAGGTATGCTTTCTTTGGGTTGTTGTATAACCGACGCTTCTTCTATTTCCGGCGCAACAAGTATCGTTCTTGAAGAAATCATATGTTTCTTACCGCCTATCGTCGTCACTCTAATAACCTTATCGAGCAATATGAGCAATTGCGGAAGTAGTATGATAACGAATAGGAATGCAAGGATACCGCCACGCATAATAGCAGCGCCTATTATCTTCGTTGCGGGAAGAGTAGAAACGAATTGTACAGCAGCGCCCGCGCCGGTTAGTATTCCTGCGGAAGTCATTAGCGTACGAGAGCTATCCGCAAGGGCTTGCCTAATAGCATCGTATTTACCCATTTCTCTACGATGTTCCATATATCTATCGGTAAGAAGTATTGCGTAGTCTACCGTAGCGCCAAGAAGTATGGAACTAATGAGCATATACCCTATGAATACGATAGGTTGCGCTTCTCCTTGTATTAGTCCGGTAATATACGGCACAGCCATATTGACGTAGACGGAGCCTTGTATTACGATGACTAGTATGACGGGTAGAATTGCGCTCTTGAAGGTAAGTAGTAGTATTAGCGCAACAAGCCCCAACGAAACGTAACTTATAATATCGTAGTCCCTATTGACAACTTCTTTGATTTCTAGGGTAGCAGAAGATATACCTAAGACGTAACCTTCTCCAAACTCCGGGTTTGCTTCTTGATACTTGTTCGCAATAGCCGTAATCTCACTTATTAAATTGGTAGTGGCTTCCCCTTCTTCTTCGGCGGAAAGGAACATTACTACGCGAGTATAATTACTATCTTCTTCGCCTTTTGCCATAAATTGCTTGATGAATTTTTTAGGCATCATATCTTGCACGCCTTGCTCGGCAAATAGGGAATAGCTTTGTACGGTAGTAACGCCGTCTACCCCCGCTAACTCTTTTGTAATTTGGAGTTCAACTCCACTTTCATAGTACTCGATGGGCAGTAAAAGAATGAGTTGGTTTTGCTTACCAAACACCGTTTCCATACTATCTCTATCTTCGGCAATCTCACTTTCGGTACCGCCCATACTTGCTTCGGGACCATAAACGAAAAAGTTTTGACCTTGTAAGAAAATGCAAGGTATAATGATTGCAATTATAATAAACGGAACGTAAAAACGAGATTTAACAAGTCCATTGGAGAATTTTCTCCAACTTAAGTTGAAGGTCTTGTGCTCGGTTTTGTCCAAAAGTTTTTCCATAAATAGTATTATGGCGGGCATCAAAAAGACAACGCATAGTATAGAAAGCACCGTGCCCTTCATCAGCACGAATCCCATATCCATACCAAGTTTGAACTGCATAAACATAAGCGCAACGAAAGATGCAACCGTTGTAAGCGATGCGCTACTAATTGCCTTTAAGCTAGAGCTTAACGCCTCTACCATTGCTTCATTCGAGCGTAAACCCTTCTTCTTTTCTTCTTTAAAGCGGTGCAGTAGCGTTACGCAATAGTCCATAGTAAGCGCAAGTTGCAGTACTGCGGAGACGCTTTGCGTAATATAAGAAACGCCACCCGCTCCCGTCAAATACGGAGTAATCCAATTGGTACCCATATTCATAAGTACGCTCACTGCGATTGGTATAAGAATGACTATCGGCTCCAAGTAAGAAGTCGTTGTAAGAAGTAGAATAAGTATTATGATGACCGCCGCCACTATAGTGGAAATAGTAGTTTCCTTACTAGTCATTTGTATACTATTATAGGTAGTAGCCGCGTTTCCTACTATGGATACTTTGTATCCTTCCGCATCCTTGATTTTATCTATTGCATCCATCGTTTTGGGAGCATAGTCGCTCTTTTCAAACGCTACTTGGAAGAGCGCGTATTGACCAAACTTAGGTATATCGTGATAAAACATTTCTAGGCTAGGCTTAAAATCTTCCAGCATACCCATATCAAAGCTTGCGCCGGAGTTTGCAAACGGACTTTCCGGCGAAGTTACGGCGTTACCTAAGCCAAGCATAAACTTAGTAAAACTAGCCTTATCGCCAACGCTTAATCCATCGCTCATCTTGTTGAGTACGCTAACAAGAGACGGGTCTGCAAAATTATCGGAAGAAATTAGCGCTTTTTCCGAATCGCTCAGAGTAGACATCTTCTCTACCATATGCATAACGAAATATACCGCCTTACCGTCGGAAATATTTGCAGTTTCCGTTGCCTTCTTTATAATCCATATTTCATCGGAAAGGAAAATATCATCTATCCAAATTACGTCGGCGACACCGTCTATCGATTCTACGTAACGCTTGAATTCCACCGCCTTTTCTATATCGGTTTCGGAAAGCATAACGGTTGCGTTACCGCCTTCTCCAAACTCTCCGTACATTGCATTTAATCCTTTATATACAGGACTATCGCTAGGCAAATATGCGGAATCGTTATAATTTACTTCCACAAACATCATACCAACAATAGACGCAATCAAAAGGACTGCGAATACGATGACTATCCATAATCTATTGTTAACTACAAAACGAGAAAATGCTCTCACCTGTCCACCTATTATAGTCTGTCGTCAATGTTGGCAAAATAGAAAGTAAGCAGTTTGACCAACTCTTCCATTTGCTCGTCAAAAGGTCTTTCTATTAGGATGCGGAATGCTCCGCGAGTTACGTTGTCTGCTATCAAATCAAATAAAAATTCGTCGGGAGTGCCACTTGCTTTTCTCACCCTGTCGTTCAAAAGTTCTTTTACGCAGGCAATAACTTCATCAATAAATCCATCGTAAGAAGAACCACCGCTCTTTTGCAAAAGGAGTATCGTTTCTTTTTGATAATCCCTTGCGATGCTAAGAAAATTAATCGCTACTTCGTCAACTTTGTTTTTGAACGCTTCTTCGGTATGGTTTGCGTTAAAAGTTTCTCCCATGCTTCCCTTTATTACTTCTATAATCCTTTCTCTAGCCGTTCCGACTATTGCGTCAAAAAGGGATGCTTTGGATGAAAAATAACGATATAAATTGCCAATCGGCACTTTTGCGCAAGTACTAATTTGGAGCATGCTGGCGCGCGAATATCCAACGCGCAAAAACTCTATTTTTGCTGCGTTTACGATTCTTTTTCTTACGTCTTCTTTTTGATATTGCATGCTTCCCCCCTACCAAAAAGAGAGTGTGTATTCTCTTTTGAAGTTATTATATAACTTGGACTTAAATAAGTCAATACTTCCCGTGAGTTTTTTTGCCTTTTTTTGCTATAAATTTAGGTTAAAACTCCGGCGTTCCTTGCGAGCAAATTATATCATTAAAAAGCGTTTACACAACAATGCGTTTATGCTATAATATATAAGAATTAATTTTAGGAGAAACTTATGAATTACGACGTTGTAATTATTGGCGGTGGCATAGGCGGACTAATGACCGCATACAGACTCACCAAAGAAAGTCCCCAAAAATCCGTCTGCGTAATAGACCGCGGTAGAGCCCTTTCCAAGCGCAAATGCCCTGTTGCTACCCATAAAACCGAAGCTTGCATCAAGTGCAAACAATGCGCTATCATGGAAGGCATTGGCGGAGCCGGCGCTTTTAGTGATGGCAAATTTAACATAACCACCGAGTACGGCGGATGGCTACAAGACTACATAGGTGAAAAACTAACCCTTGATTACATCAACCAAGTATCCGATATTTTGGACGAATTTGGCGCAACGCAAAAGACGTACTCCCCCAGTGATGAAATCAAATTAGAGTGCCTTAAACACGACCTATACCTACTGCAAGCAAAAGTAAAGCATCTTGGTACCGATGGTAACTTTAGAGTTATGAGCGCCCTAATGGACTACTTGGAGAAATACGTTACCGTCATTACGGAAACCGCAGTGGTTGACGTAAAACTAGAAGGTAACTACGTTGTTACAGACAAGGGCGAAGAAATAGGTTACAAAGATCTTGTTATCGCAATTGGCCGTTCGGGTTCCGAATGGTTCGGTAAATGGTGCCGAAACAACGGCATAGAAGTCATAAACAACCAAGTAGACCTTGGTGTTAGAGTAGAACTACCCAGAATTATTTGGGAAGGTATTTCCGAAAAAATCTACGAGCCAAAAATCTTTTATCGCACCAAAGACCACGGCGACTGCACGCGTACTTTCTGCTTTAACTCCGGTGGCGAAGTAGTAATAGAAAATAACGAAGGCATCCTTACCGTAAACGGTCACGCCAACGCCGACCCTGCGCTAAAGACCCAAAACTCTAACTTCTCTATTCTTTCCACCACTCGCTTTACTCAACCCTTTAACGAGCCTATCGCTTACGCAAAGCATATTTGTAAACTCGCTAATATGATAGCAGGTGGCGGAGTTATAGTCCAACGCTTTGGCGACCTAGTCAATAATCGTCGTACCAACGACCACCGCCTAAAACAATCCAGAGTACGTCCTTCACTCAACGCAGTTGCGGGCGACCTTTCCCTTTGCATACCCAAGCGCCAACTCGACAATATTATAGAAACCATCTACGCTCTTGACAAAGTCGCGCCCGGTACTGCAAACTATGATACTCTCCTTTATGGTGTAGAAGCAAAATTCTATTCCATAAAGCCCAAATTCCAAACCAACGACTTTAAGAGTAGAGAAAACGTCTACACCATCGGCGACGGCGCAGGCATAACTCGCGGACTAGCCCAAGCAGGCGCTAACGGACTATACGTTGCCGACCTAATCGTGAAAGGCTAAAAACGTTTTACTAATCCGTATAAAAACAAAAAACCACGCGTTTGCGTGGTTTTATTTTAGCCATTATTGGGTAGATTATAGATAATTTATCGTATACGTTTTCATCTTGCGACCATTGTCGGTTGGATACCATTTAGTTCCAAATGCTCCGCTACTTTGCAATTCTTCTACTTGCGCCTTCGTCTTGCCGTAAACGTTTATCGTTTCTATTGCGCGACAATTATAAAATGCGAAGTCGCCTATCTTTTCTACGCTAGCGGGAATATTTATGCTAGTAAAACCTTTTATATCACCATCCGTTTTGCGTTCGCAATAACTAAACGCATCCTTGCCGATTTCTTTTAACCCTTCGGGAAGGACGGGCGATGCCATTTCGCTACACTTGAAGAATGCCATTTCCCCTATATATTCAACGCTTGAAGGAATACTTACTTCTCTTAGGTAATAACAATGATAAAAAGCCTTATCCCTAATTCTCTTTACGCCTTCGGGAATAACGTAGGTTGCATAATTTTCCACGTTCATCTTATTGTCGATATCAGCGCCCTTTCTAATAGGATAATAGATAAGTTCCGTCATATCCTTGTTAAACAATACTCCGTCAACTGCGGTAAAATAAGGGTTTTCGGGGTCGACGACAAAGCCTTTTCCGTTTTTGCCGTATTCATCAGCGCCTAATCCTTGTAGATTAGTGAACCCCCAAGTGT
>JAZRAN010000258.1:0-5079 GCA_045634605.1 Candidatus Stercoripulliclostridium sp.
AGCGCGGAAATAATCTTTACGGTGTTATCCGCATAATTCAAATTTTTGCTCTTTTCCAAAAGCCCCTTCATAACTTTAGTTGCCATGGGCGCCCAGCTACCGTTTTCTATAAACGCTACCGTCCTATTACTAAAATTGCGTTCGGTTAGGTGGTTTATGAACTCACGCATAAACGGAAATATTTCCGCATTATAGGTGGTAGTGGCAAAAACTATTTTGCTATAACGGAAGGCATCTTCAACTGCTTCCGCCATATCGCATCTTGCTAAATCGTTTACAACTACCTTAGGACATCCGTTAGCCTTTAATTTTTCTTCCAACAGAATAACTGCCTTTTTGGTGTTACCATAAACAGAAGTATAAGCAATAACGATGCCTTCTTCTTCCGGTTGATAACTTGACCACGTATTATAAAGATTTAAATAGTATCCTAGGTTTTCTTTGAGAACGGGTCCGTGTAAGGGACATATAATTTCTATATCCAACGTGGCGGCTTTTTTGAGTAGGTGTTGTACTTGTACGCCATACTTGCCTACTATTCCAATATAATAACGCCTCGCTTCACAAGCCCAATCTTCTTCTGCGTCCAATGCGCCAAACTTACCAAATCCGTCGGCGGAGAATAGCACTTTATCGGTTGAATCATACGTGACGATTACTTCCGGCCAGTGAACCATTGGCGCAGTAACAAAAGTAAGGTTATGTTTGCCTAGAGATAAAGTAGAGCCTTCGCCTACAACCAAGCGATTGTTTTCAAAATCGGTTCCAAAAAAGTTCTTCATCATTTGGAACGCTCTTTGTGATGCTACTATGGTAACGTCGGGATAAACTTTCATAAAGTTCATTATATTAGCCGAGTGGTCGGGCTCCATATGTTGAACTATTAGATAATCCGGCTTTCTTTTGCCTAGTGCATTTTGTACGTTGTCCAACCACTCATGCGTAAAGTTTTGGTCGACGGTATCCATTATTGCAATCTTTTCATCAATGATGACGTATGAGTTATATGCCATGCCGTTAGGCACAACGTATTGCCCTTCAAACAAATCAATGCTATGGTCGTTTACGCCAACGTATTTAATATCGTTTGTTATTTTCATACTTTTGCTCCCTTTTATTAACTATAATGATTATATCATATTTTTATTTTACTTTACCATATTTAGTCCAATATTTTTCCATCAGTTGATATTGTAATTATTTGCCAAGGAATAAATTTACCACTCTTCATGAGTGCGTTTTTAGTAGCATTTTCTATTCCAGAACAACAGGGAACTTCCATCCTAACAACCTTAACGCTCTTAATATTATTATTTTTAAGTATCGCAGTCAATTTTTCAGTATAGTCCACCATGTCGAGTTTTGGGCATCCTATTAGCGTAATATGATTTCTCATAAACTCATTATGGAAATTACCATAAGCATAAGCCGTACAATCTGCTGCGATGAGCAAGTTGGAGTCTTCAAAGTACGGAGCATTAACCGGAACCAACTTTATTTGGCACGGCCATTGCATTAGTTGGCTAGTTATCGTCGTTGCCCGTACTTGTTGGTTAGGATTAATTGAACGTACTATGCTCTTTATCGCTATGCCCGGGCATCCGCCTTGGCAAACGCTTTTTGCTTGCTTTGCTGTCTTGGTTTTTGCTTCCGAAACCGCATTTTCATCGTAAGCCGGAGCTTCTCTTTCTTCAAAGCTTATTGCACCCGTAGGGCAAGCAGGAAGGCAATCGCCCAATCCATCGCAATAATGCTCTTTGGTTAGTTTTGCTTTGCCGTTCACCATCTCTATTGCTCCTTCATGGCAAGCCGTTGCACAAGCTCCGCATCCGTTACATTTTTCTTCATCAATCTTAATTATCTTTCTTATCATAAGTCTTTCTCCTAAAAACATTTTCCCGTTTTGCAGTCTTCTGCACTGCCACAGCGATAACATAATTCGTTCTTACACTCGCCACTTGTCAACAAGTCAGCCAAGTTCTTAATGGTCGTTTCTGCGATATTCATCAATGCTTCTTCCGTCAAAAATGCTTGATGCGACGTTACTATTACGTTAGGCATTGATATAAGTCTTGCCAATATATCGTCGTCTATAATGTGCCCCGAGTAATCTTCAAAAAAGAAATCAGATTCTTCTTCATATACGTCCAAACACGCAGCACCTACCTTTCTGGATTTTATCGCATTTAACAAGGCTTCTGCATCCACCAATGCACCACGTGAAGTGTTTAGTATAATGACGCCTTTCTTGCATTTTTCAAGCGATTTTTCGTCTATCAAGTGGTAGGTTTCTTCGGTTAGCGGACAATGCAAAGATATTACGTCACTTTTTTCCATCAATTCTTCAAGACTTGCGTATCTTACGCTTTCGCCATCGGCAAGACCTTCTGCTACGTACTTATCATAAGCAAGTACTTTCATACCAAATCCCTTGCAAATATTAATGAAGGCTCTTCCTATTCTTCCGGTACCGACAACCCCTACTGTTTTGCCGTGAAGATCAAAGCCCGTCATGCCTTGCAAACTAAAATTAAAGTCACGAGTACGAATATAGGCTTTATGGATGCGTCTAATGGAAGTTAGTAGCAAAGCCATGGTATGCTCGGCAACGGCATAAGGTGAATAAGCGGGCACACGCAAAACGTGTACTTTCCCAAAAGCGTGCTTTACGTCTACGTTGTTAAAGCCTGCCGAGCGAAGTGCAACTATACCGACGCCCATTTCCACCAGCCTATCGATGACTTTGTCGTTTACCGTATCGTTGACGAACACACAAACGGCATCATATCCGCCGGCAAGTTCCACGGTATCTTCGTTTAATTTGGTTTCGAAATACTTGATTTCTATATCTTTTCCTTCAATACATTTGTTGAAAGCGTTTTTATCATAAGGTTTCGTATCGAAAAATGCTATTTTCATTATTTTTCTCCTTGATTTTATGTGATAATTATAGTATATTATTGACAATAAGTATGTTGAATTTTCAACAAAAGGAGAAATTTTGAAAAAATATTTTGCCATACTCAAAAAATGTCCTTTGTTTTATGGGATAGAAGAAGAGCGACTTTCCATAATGCTAAACTGCCTAGGAGCAAAAGTCGATTTCTTTGATAAAAAATACACCATCTTTGCAGAAGGCAAACCGGCCAAATATATTGGGGTACTCCTTTCCGGTTCGGCTCAAATAGTTCAAATAGATTATTTCGGAAACAGAAGTATTCTTTCCGACATTGCTCCGGGAAACTCGTTTGCTGAAGCTTTCGCTTGCAATGAAAACAGCATTCTTCCCATTTCCGTCATAGCGAACGAGCCTTGTG
This sequence comes from Candidatus Stercoripulliclostridium sp., assembly GCA_045634605.1. Taxonomy (GTDB): domain Bacteria; phylum Bacillota; class Clostridia; order Christensenellales; family DTU072; genus Stercoripulliclostridium_A. The sequence goes on from JAZRAN010000258.1 coordinate 3,318, forward strand.
AAGTTATGTTTATAGATAGCCGTCATATACTGCATACTTGCAGTAATTGTTGCGATTTCCACCAACAATTAATCTTTAACCTTATGAAAGAACTTGCCAGCAAAAACATCGCTTTCCACCAAAAAATAGACGTTACTTCTAAGCGTACTACGAGAGAAAAGCTTCTCACCTTCCTTAATTATCAAGCAATAAAAGCCGGTAGCAATCGCTTTAATATTCCTTTTGATAGACAAGCCCTTGCGGATTACTTGGAAGTTGATAGAAGCGGACTTTCCGTAGAAATTAGCAAGCTAAAAAGAGAAGGAATCTTAGACTCCCATAAAAATTACTTCGAGCTGTTATAGTACGAATTACTTTACAACCAAGTATCAAGTTTTTGCAACAAAAAAGATGCACCATCGTGCATCTTCTCTTTTTGGCGCGGCTTAAGGAGCTCGAATCCCTAACCTTTGGTTCCGTAGACCAACGCTCTATCCAATTGAGCTAAAGCCGCAAATTCAGTCAACGATAGTTATTATATATTCATCGTTGACTTTTGTCAAACAATTTTTATTCTATTTTATGCTATTTTGCGTAAAGTTCATCCAGATAATCATAAACAGCCTTCATCGTGTCTTTGGAAGTCTTCGTCCAGAAGTTAAAATGATAGCAATGGTTATCAATTAGCTTGGTAGAATGCTTTTCTACTAGCGGTACACCGGCTTTCCTTATATTTTCACAAAGGAATTCGCCTTGGCCCTTACAGAATAAATCCTTTTCCGAAAGGGTTATTACGCAAGCAGGCCATTTTTCATTAACGTAAGTAGAAGGACTAATTTCATTAAAGAATTCGTATTCTTCTTTGTTGGAGTAGTCTTCGTTGAACTTAAAGTGCGTATATCCTTCACCAATGCATCTTACCATGCCAAAAGGTATTTTAAGTTTGAGCGAAGAAACAAGGTCGTAGATACCACAAAAACTTACCAAACCTGCAGGCTTAATCTTAGTTTCAGGAAGACCTACTTTTGCCGTCAATTCGTCGTCGTATGCAGCCGCTACGCAATAGGTTGCAGCATATGCACCTGCGGAGTCGCCGGTCAATACAACCTTATCGAGATTCAAATTATACTTTTCTTTTAGCACTTCCAAATAATTAAGTGCGGTAATTACGTCATAAGGAAGAGCCGGGAAAGCGTACTCGGGAGAAAGACGATAGTTGATATTCCAAACAAACCATCCCCTATCTGCATACAAATGAGCTATGCTCTTTCTATGTTTTTTGTCGCCCTTAACAAATCCGCCGCCATGTACGTTTAGCACTACGGGCATAGGTTCCGTTGCCCCTTCTTTAAAGTAGATATCTCCCTTACATACGTCGTATTCATCGTTATAAGAAATATCTTTAACACACTTTACGCCTTCTTTATCAATGTAGTTTTGGAAGGGATGAAATAGGATATCTATTGCTTTAAAAACAAATTCGGCTCTATTCATAATTTTTCTCCTTATCGCCTTATTTTTGTATTACGGTTAAGAATTCTGCATCTCCGCCCATAGGTACTTGTGCATGGGGAAGTGATGCGTTAAAGTATATGCTATCGCCCGCTCTCAAATAGTATTCCTTATCGCCTAGCATAAGAAGAAGTTTGCCCTTTAGAACGTAATTGAGTTCTTGTCCACTGTGTCTTACGAGTTCGGGAGTAACGCCTTCTTTTAGTTCAACTATCATGGGTTCGAGTTCCGGGTTTATGAAGTCGGCGTTAAGAGATATGAAGGAATAACC
>JAZRAN010000259.1:0-5701 GCA_045634605.1 Candidatus Stercoripulliclostridium sp.
ACGTTCTTAAGAACGAATGTGGATGCGAAAGGGTAACGATAGAAAGTTTTAAGGAAAATCCCAACGCATTTTTCGGTTGGATATACATAACCATCACTTGCGTATTGCTAAGCTATATTACTTATTTCTTCGTACCGCTAGCAAGTGTTGTGCTAACCGTTTTTGGCTTTATCGTAATGTTTATTCAATTCGGTTTCTATAAGAAATTGGTTGACTTTTTGTTCCCGGAAGCAACGGGCACGAACGTTACCGCAATAAAGAAACCTAAGGGCGAAACAAAGGCTCGTATTTTGTTTGACGGACACCCTGATGCAGTTTGGAATCTTCCCTTTAACAATAAATGGGGCGGATGGGCATACGAAGGCCACATTATAGTAGGCGTAGGCGGAGCGCTCGTTAGTCTAGTATTCTTCATAATTGCTACTATCAAGGTAGGGGCAACCGTTCAGGTTGCTACTCCGGAACTCTATGGTTGGCTATACTATGCAGGCTTTGCTCTACTGATATTCGTTCCCTTTATGTTCGGTTTGTACTTTATGTGGGACGAAAGAACCATTGTTGACGGCGCAAACGATAACCTATCCGGTTGCTATATGGGCATTGCTATTCTTAAGGCTATGAAGGAAAACGGAATAGAACTCGAACACGTAGAAGTAGGCGCTCTACTTTGTGGCTCTGAAGAAGCCGGTCTTCGTGGCGCAAAAGCATGGGCCGATGCTCACAAAGACGAATTCCAAGACGGCATCCCCACTTGGATTATCGGATACGATACCATTAGAGAACAAGCCCACCTTAACGTAAACTATCGTGACCTAAACGGCACCGTAAAGATGGATGAAGAAGTTTGCGATGCGTTTATGGATGCGGCAAAAGAACTCGACCTACAATGTTCAAGAAATATAGTTCCCCCGTTTGGTGGAGCTACTAATCCCGCAGCGTTCCAACAAGCAGGATATCGCGCGGCAAGTATAACCGGTATGAATCACAAGATACAACCTTACTATCACACCATGCGCGACACCTATGATAATATGGACGAAAACGCTCTTGCAGACTGTTATGCAATAAGTGTCAAGGTGTTGGAAAACTTCGCCAAGAAGTACGAAAACGATTAATTCTCCAAAACAAAAGCCAAGTAGCCCCGTATTTTGAACAAATACGGGGTTTATTTATATGATTGCATATTGACAGTACTTACTCTTGGTTATATACTAGGTATATAAAGACAAACATTAAAGTCTAAATAAATTTGGAGGCAGAGATTGCTTATGGAAAATCTTGACACTAAGTATCAAGCCCTGTTTACACCATGGAAAATCGGCAACGTAGAAATTAAAAACAGAATAGTTCTATGTCCTATGGGTGGAACTTCTCTTTTTGGTTGGATGGAAAAAACGGGCAACCATTTTGACAAAGAAGCTGCAAAATTCTTCATTGAAAAGGCCAAGAATAACGTTGGTCTAATCATACCCGGTATTGCGCCCATCAAGAGCACCTTTATGGGACAATGGCTCTATGAAAACAAAAAGATGTTCAAAGAGCTAAAAGAGTTTATGAAAGAAATCCATAGCTATGGAGCAAAGCTCTTTGTACAAATTACCGCAGGTATGGGTAGGTCTTGGGCAATCCCGACTCCCCTTGTTATGCTAAACAATATGCCGGTGGTACGCGACCTTCTTAAACCCATCATTGACCTTCGCTATGAATCTGCATCTCCTAGCGAACTACCGTCAAGATGGTCGGACAAGGTTACCTGCAGAGCTATGACCAAAAAGGAAATAGAAGAAATCGTAGACGCTTTCGCTAAGACTGCCGTACTTCTTAAGGAAGCGGACGTAGACGGCGTAGAAGTACACGCAGTACACGAAGGATATCTTCTAGACCAATTCGCATTAGAGTACACCAATAAGCGTACCGACGAATATGGTGGTTCGTTTGAAAACAGATATCGTTTTGCAACCGATATCGTAAAGGCAATCAAGAGCGCATGTGGACAAGATTATCCCGTATCTTTGCGTTATTCCGTAGAATCCAAGGTTAAAGATTTTTGCGTAGGCGCAATCCCCGGAGAAGAATATGAAGAAATCGGTCGTGATATGGCGGAAAGTGAAAAGGCTGCGAAGTATCTACAAGACGCAGGCTATGATATGCTAAACGCAGATAATGGAACGTATGATTCTTGGTATTGGGCTCATCCCCCGATGTATATGCCACAAAACTGCAACCTAGAAGACGTTGCGCACATCAAGCAATTCGTTGATATCCCCGTTGTATGTGCGGGTAGAATGGAGCCTGACGTAGGCGCGAAAGCAATAGAAGAAGGAAGAATCGATGCTCTTGGCGTAGCAAGACAATTCCTAGCCGATTCCGAGTGGGTAACTAAGCTCATAGAGAACAGAATAGAAGATATTCGTCCTTGCATTTGCTGTCATAACGCATGCTTTAATATGGCGCACTATAAGGGTGTTGCAAACGCTCAATCTATCCACGATGCAAGTCACATTGCTCGTTGTGCGTTGAATCCTACCGTTATGCAATCTAACAAGTACGCTATAAAGCCCGCTAAAAAAACAAAGAAAGTTGCTATTATCGGCGGTGGTATAGGCGGTATGGAAGCGGCTATCGTTTGCGCAAAGCGCGGACACTCCGTAACCCTTTATGAAAAGAGCGACAAACTAGGCGGGGTGTTTATTGCAGCCGCGGCGCCTTCCTTCAAAGAAAAGGATAAGGCTCTTATTACTTGGTATGCAAGAGAAATCACCAAGTATCCTATCGAAGTAAAGCTCAATACCGAAGTTACCGATATTTCTACCCTAGGCGCAGACGAAGTAATCGTTGCAACCGGCGCTAAGGCAAGGAAGGTGCCGATTAAGGGCATAGAAAACTCCGTTGAAGCCGTAGAATATTTGCTCGGTGAAAAGGAAGTAGGGGATAAAGTAGTCGTTATCGGCGGCGGATTGACCGGTTGTGAAATCGCTTATGACCTATTCCTAAAAGGCAAGAGTCCGGTTATAGTAGAAACTCAACACGACCTTATGGTTTCCGACAAGATACCTTTCCCGAACTCAAGTTATCTCCGCGACTTCTTTGCAACCAAACAAGTTCCCGTATATCTAGAAAGTATGGTTAAAGAAATCAAGGACGGTAGCGTAGTAGTTGCAGGTAAAGATGGTAGCGTAAGTGAAATCGAAGCCGACTCCGTCATCGTATCCGTTGGTTATATTCCTGCTCCCGTTGTCGCAAAGAAGAAAAACGTACACGTAATAGGTGATGCAAAGGCAGTAGGAAGTCTCCGCACCGTAATTTGGGGCGCTTGGGACATAGCAATGAAAATCTAACTAAAAGGAAGAGAGATATGCAATTAAATGAACAACAACAAGCCATATTAAACGGCGCGCAAGGAGAAACTCTTGCAAAAGTTATGTTAACACTAGTAAAATACGGAGAAGCTTTTAACGCGGATAAGATGGTAGCCGTTACTTCCGAGTATAACCATTTGGTAACTTCTTTTGGCTTGAAGGCTTTGACGCCCGTATATGAACTAATGGACAAAATCTTGGAAGCAGGCGCATGTTCCGGACAAAAATTCTCCGCAGACCCCCGACCTGTCGACAAGAACGTTCCTGCAAACTTCTTGGAAAAATTTATATTTAACAAGTTTATGTATTCCAAGCAAGACTTTTATGAAGGTCAACTAGAAAAACTAGGTCTTCTAAATAAGGATGCTTTCACTTGTACTTGTTATATGAACGAAGTAGGCAATAAGCCTAAGTTCGGCGATATACTTTCTTGGTCTGAATCTAGTGCGGTAGTATATGCGAACTCCGTTTTAGGCGCAAGATGTAATCGTAACTCCGGCATAATGGACGTTATGGGTTCAATAGTAGGATACGTTCCCCACTTTGGACTACTTACCGATGAAGGCAGAAAGGCAACTTGGGTTATAAAGATAGAAACGACCAAGAAGCCGGAAGCTCAACTCCTAGGCTCCGCTATCGGTATGAAGGTTATGGAAGACGTTCCGTATATCGTAGGACTAGATAAGTGGCTAGGCACCGAACTTGACGATGCTGCTTGCACTTACCTAAAAGATTTTGGCGCAGCGACCGCATCTAACGGCGCAGTTGGTTTATATCACGTAGCAAACCTTACTCCCGAAGCAAAGTTAATGGGTGAATCTCTAATAGTGGAAGGCGCAAAGGAATACGTAATAGACGACGCCGAACTGCAGAGAGTATACGATTCCTATCCTGTAATTTGGAAAAATAAAGATGCGACTCCCAAACTATGCTTTATGGGATGCCCACATATGTCTTTAGAACAACTTAAGACTTGGACGGACAAGGTAGAAAGCGCGCTAAAAGAATATGGCAATAGCAAGGTTGTTATCCCCACCGTATTCACCGCAGCTCCCGCTGTATTAAAGGAATTCGAAAAGACCGAATATGCAGAAAGATTAAAGGCAACGGGTGTTATAACTTCCTACATTTGCCCCTTGATGTATATGAATAATCCTTTGTGCGGTAAGAAACCTGTCATTACTTCATCAAATAAATTGCGCACCTATACGACTGCAAAATACTATACCGATGATGAAATTTTAGTTCAAATCACTAAAGGAGGTAAAGCATAATGAAAACTTTCCAAGGACGCGTTATAACTCCCGGTACGATTACTGCTCCCGCACTTGTTTCACACGGCGGACTAAATACTTTGGCGTCTTTCCAAAAGGCTCTCCAATTCGGTGATAAGATGGCAACTTGTGGCGACCAAAACAACCCCGACCTATATGGTAAGCAAATGTGCGGAAAGGCTCTCTGCCTTCCCCAAACTATTGGCTCTACCACCGGTGGCCTAGTACTTTATTGTGCTTGCGCAATGAAACGTCAACCCGCTTGCTTGCTCTTTAGCAATCCTATTGACTCTCTTGCTCTTGCGGGTGCGGTACTAGCAGACGTATGGCTAGACGACGTCAATATGCCCGTCGTAGACAGCTTGGGCGAAGAATTCCTAAACTACGTTCAAGATGGTATGAATATTACTATCAAGGATGGCGGAATAGTAGAAGTAGAGTAATAGATATTTGCAATCGACTTAACGAAAAAAGGTCACCACTTGGTGACCTTTTATTTTTATAAAATGTTGGTATATTAATCGACTTGCAATACGAAGAACTTAAGATAACTCGTCTCTTCTGCGCAAAGAAGATAGGGATGGTCGGGCGCTTGTGATTTTATCTCTATGCACTTTACTCTGCGCTTTGCTATTCTTGCGCTATCTATTAGCATTTTTTCAAATGCTTGTTGGCTAACGTAGTGTGAGCAAGAAGAAGATATTAAATATCCGCCTTTTTCCACAAGTTTTAGGCCTAGTACGTTGATGTCGGTGTATCCGCGTATGGCGTCTTTAATTTCTGCTACGCTCTTTGTAAATGCGGGCGGGTCGAGTATTACCGTGCCGAAGGTCTTGCCTTGTTCGCGGTATTCGCGTAGTATGTCAAATACGTTTGCGCAAACTGCGTTAAGGTTGGTAAATCCGTTTAATTCCTTGTTTTCATTGACGGATGCGATAGCGGTAGGGGAAATGTCAACTGCTGTTACTTCCTTTGCTACGGTTGCCGTATTAAGACTAAATCCGCCCGTATTAGAAAAGCAGTCTAGGACGGTTTTATCCTTGCAGTATTTTCTTGCAGCGAGTCTAT
>JAZRAN010000260.1:0-8784 GCA_045634605.1 Candidatus Stercoripulliclostridium sp.
TACGCCATTAAGTGATGCCCAAACGTTATCGGTTGAGCGCGTTGAAGATGAGTGTAACCAGGCATAATGGTAGACGCGTTAAGTTCTGCTTGTTCGGTAAGAGAAGATAAAACGCTTTTAATTAAAGAGTTAATTTCATTAATCTCTTTTTTAACGAAAAGCCTAAAATCAAGCGCAACTTGGTCGTTACGACTGCGCGCAGTATGCAACTTCTTGCCGGAAACAGGATAACGCTTGGTAAGCTCTCCTTCTATAAACATATGGACGTCTTCTGCGTTCATATCTATTTTGAGCTTACCGGATTCTATCTCGCTTACGATTTCCGTTAGACCTTTTACTATCTCGTCATAATCGTTTGCTGTAATTATGCCTTCCTTACAAAGCATTTCTGCGTGAGCAAGACTCCCTTGGACGTCTTCTCTGAACATAAGGGAGTCTATTTTTATTGATGAATTAAATTCGTTAACGAGCGCGTCTAATTCTTTTTGAAATCTTGCGCCCCAAAGGTTTTGAGCCATAAGTTATTTGTTTTCTCCGTTCTTTTTGTCCATTAGGGCTTTTACGGTTAGTGGTAGACCAAATAGATTAATGAATCCTTCGCTATCTTTTTGATCGTATACGTCGTCTTCATCAAAGGTAGCAAACTCGGGATTGTACAATGAGTACTTAGAAGTCGTACCTGCATTGATGATGTTGCCTTTATATAGTTTTAGTTTTACGTCACCGGTTACGTTTTCTTGAGTCTTATCAACGAAAGCGCTCAAAGCTTCACGCAAAGGAGTAAACCACTTGCCGAAGTAAACGAGTTCGCCAAATTGTTGAGCAATCAATGCCTTGTAGTGAGAAGTATCTCTGTCTAGGCACAAAGTTTCGAGTACTTCGTGAGCACGATATAGAATAGTACCGCCGGGGGTTTCATATACGCCACGGGACTTCATTCCAACCAAGCGGTTTTCACAAATATCTGCAAGACCTATGCCGTTTTCTCCGCCAAGCTTGTTGAGCTTTTCTACAAGCGCAACGGGGCTTAACTTTTCGCCATCAACAGCAACGGGAATACCCTTTTCGAAACTGATAGTTACGTAGGTGGGTTTGTCGGGAGCCATAAAAGGAGAAACGCCCATTTCCAAGAATCCTTCCTTATCGTATTGCGGTTCGTTTGCGGGGTCTTCTAGGTCTAGACCTTCGTGGGACAAATGCCACAAGTTCTTATCTTTGGAATAGTTGGTTTCGCGGTTTATCTTTAGGGGAATATTGTGAGCTTCCGCATAAGCGATTTCTTCTTCACGAGATTTGATGTCCCAAATTCTCCAAGGAGCAATAATCTTCATACCGGGAGCAAAAGCCTTTATAGCAAGTTCAAAACGTACTTGGTCGTTACCCTTGCCGGTACAGCCGTGACAGATAGCGTCCGCGCCTTCTTTAATTGCGATATCAACGATTGCCTTAGCAATAATAGGACGAGCAAATGCGGTTCCTAGTAGATAGTCACCTTCATACTTAGCGCCCGCTTGCAAGGTGGGATAAACGTAGTTTTTGATGAACTCTTCTTTTAGGTCGCATATATATAGTTTAGATGCGCCCGTTGCGATTGCCTTTTCTTCCAAACCTTCTAGTTCGGTGCCTTGACCTACGTCACCGGAAACAGCTATGATTTCTGGGTTATCGTAGTTTTCTTTGAGCCACGGAATAATAATGGAAGTATCAAGACCGCCGGAATAGGCAAGAACTATTTTCTTTATTTGCTTAGACATATTGTTGAAGTCTCCTTATCATTGTTTTTCTTACTCCACGATTATAGCCCTTTAAAATGCATAAATCAAGCAAAAATACGCCATAAAATGAATAAAATTTATTTTTTTATGCGTGATTATTGCATATTATTAGGCGCGCGAGTTTTTTTTTAGAAATATGCGAAGCAAAAATGTATAAAATAAAAAATCGATACATTTGTTTTATGCTCATTGGAAAAAAAAGAAAAAGGCGTTGCCTTTTTATGATAGTTTGAGATAGCCGACCAGAAAAAAAGAAAGGGCGTGTTTTACCCTTTCTTATAAAATGTGTTTGGTTTATCTTTTGTAGCAAATTTTGTAGCGTTAGATACAAATATAAGCAGTTTTTTGTTAATCCACAATGTATGAAGTTTCTATTTTCTCCCACTCTATCTCTCTAACAGAATACCCTTCATCCATCCTGCCAAGCGCCACTGCGCAACAAGGAATATGGTTTTCTTTTATGCCCATTTTCTTTTGCAATTCCCCCAAATCTCTTAGGGCTCTGGGCGCGCTCCAAATGTGGCAAACGCCTATTCCGAGAGCGGTTGCAGCTATCGCCATATTATGCGCAACGATTGCAGCGTTTGAATAATTAACGTTTGAGTAAGGCTCGCCGTCCACTTCCGAGCAAACCAAAATAACAAGCGGAGCGCCATAAAAGGCTTTATAGCCTTCCCTATCCATTACTCGCGCCGTTTCTTCTTCCCACTCGCTAATAAGCTCTTTTTTAGTAATTACCGTAAGCGTCAACCTATCGTATCTCTTGAGTCCTATGGGGGATGCGTAAGCAGACTTTAAGATTTCCTTTAATTCATCCTGCGTAATGCTTTCGCCATTAAATTCCCTTATTGATTTTCTTGAGTATAAAGTTTCTAAAGTTTCCATACTTCACTCCTTAGGTTTATTGTATTCATTATATCACAAAAAGGATAAAATGAATATATTGTAATATGAAAATCGAAAAATATAATCGAGCGGACGCAATAGATTACGCAAGGAAATACGCTTTCCATTACAATCCCGCATATTACGACTTTTCTGGGCTGGGCGGAGATTGTACCAACTTTTGCTCGCAGTGTCTTTATGCAGGTAGCAAGAGCATGAATTATGATAAGAATTTAGGATGGTATTACCTTTCTTCCTTCGATAGAGCGCCTGCGTGGGCAGGGGTAAACCAATTTTATAAATTCCTTACGACAAACATAGTTGTCAATAAAATCGGTGAAGGATACGGGCCGTTTGGGGAGATTAGAAATATAGCCGACCTGGAAATCGGCGACTTTATATTCCTAGGGAATTCCCACGACGTATTCTATCATACGCTCATAGTCGTTGGCTTTGATAGTGGCGCGCCTTTGGTTGCATCGCACTCTTTTAACGCTTTCGCAAAGCCACTCTCCGCATACAATTATCTACGCGCGGTAGGAGTAAAAATCTTAGGAGTTAGAAAATAAAAGGGCAACCACTAGGTTGCCCCTTTCTTTAAAGTCAAACTAAATTTTCTTAACAAGCAGAGCTCTTGTCAACCCACCGTATTTGACAAGTATTTTATCAAGCTCAAATCCGCTCTTAATAAAGTTGTCATAACTCCAATTGTTAGTGGGAGCAACGGTTGCGCAAAGCCAGGCGTAACCCATATCTTTTGCGCTATCTTCTAGTTTTTTAACAAGCTCCCTTTGCAGTCCGTTACCACGATAATCCGGACGGACTATAACTAGTTTAACGTTAGCGGAAGTAAGAATATCGTCTATTCTCTCTACGTCCTTGGCAAGATTTTCGCCACCGCTTCCCGCAACGAAAAGTATGCCGAAAGCAACCAAAGTTTCTCCACTAAAAGCGCCTAACACGATGCTATCTCCATCAAAGCAAGGAGCAAGGGTTTCATAAGTGTTGCGCCTTAAGAAATCCGTATTGCCGTTAGCATACGCAAAGGCTTCTTCTTGCACTTCCAAAATAAGCGGAATGCTATCTATTGTAAGTCTTTTGTACTCCAAAGTATTTACGTCTATTTTCATATTTTTCTCCTATACCGTTGCGCAAACTATTAAGAAACCAAAGTTAACGAAGGTTTCCGGGGACAAGAATCTTTCTTCCAATTCTTCAAAGTGCTCGTTCAACCACTCGTACTCCGTCTTGATTTCCTTGTCGCGCGGATTATTATTGTGAGTAACTCTTATGCCGTTTCTTAGGAACACGAAAATAGTACTAAAGAAAGCTTCTTTTTCGTCGTAATCCATACCGGCAGAGTTAAGTCCAAATTTTTCCACCGCTATGTTTTTGTACCCGGAACGTTGCAACAAAGTAAAGAGTTCTCTACCCGAGTGACGATATCCGGTCGTATCGCATTTTGCTATCATATTAAAGGCGCGCTCGAACATAAAGTTATCGTCAGGGTGCGCCAAATTCAAACCGTCATCAATGTTACGTATGAATACAACGGCGCCCTTCCTACAATACTTACGAAGGACTTTGAGTAACTGATACGGCGACTTTAGGTGACTCATAACGGCAAGTATGTTAATCCAATCGAATTTATCGATATCGTTTTCTTCCATTATTTCTTCGAGTATTTCATCAAAGTCTTCGCTCTCTACGTCCGCCTTATAGAATTTTACGTTATCGCTCTCATAGTCAGCTTTTGCCTTGTTAACAAAGCTTTCATCAAACTCTACGCCTATAATTTTGCTTACTTCCTTGCGCTTACCAAGTCTTGACATAAGCGCTCTTCCGTTACCGCAACCTATATCCAATACCGCAAGGTCGCTCTTGCCTTCCAAATATTTTTCATAGATAGGCATATCGTACTCATAGAGCATCTTTTGTTGGGTTTCCAGTCTTTTGGCTTCTACCTTATTGTCTTGACTAAAAAATCCCGTCTTGCCATCGGTTTGAATATGTACGCGCTTTTTAGTGCGGGCCTGCTTGGACGCCAAATCTTTTTGTATAATTTCATCGTAGTCCGTTACCCCTACCTTGTCTTCCAAAATGGGTAGCAAAAGCTCCATTGACTTAAATGAATATACGTCCGTGTAGGTTATTGCGCTAATGTGCTTAATCCTATCAATTTCACTTTCGTTAAAAAGACTTTCCAAAACTTCGTCATTAAATTCAAAGCCCGCCTTCTTTATAGGTAGGAAAGCCGTCGTAGGATTAGAAAGAGCCGACCTTAATTCTTGCAAAACTACGTCGTCCTTATTCAAGCAACCTTCAAAAAAGTTGGGAGTCAAAATTAGTATAACAAGCGCAACCTTACCCGCTATATCACGGCAGTCCGACATAAAGTTTTCGCCATAATTCAAGCACTTGGGGGCAAAAAACAATTTTAACTTGTTCTTGGAATAGGTACATAGATCGGAATATATGCTAGAGCCTATTTCTCCACCGCTTTCTCCACGATAACAAATAAAAACGTTGTAATCTTTTTCCATTTTCTCATCCTTCGACAAAATTCGACATTATATAATAAAATGATAACACACTAATGCGCCGAATACAATACCCAAATTGCGCTATTACCTTAGGTAATAATCCACTCGACCGATTGGCACTCCTTTACTTCCGGTGTTTCCAACTTGGAAAGCATCTTTTCTATTTCCACAGTGGGCACGGAATTAGTCCTAGAAGAGTTGCGTGTTAAATTTTCCGTCCATTCTGTTTCCAAGAAAATAGTCCTTACTCTTGCGTCGTATCTCTCAAAAAGGTCTATCTCTTTACCCCTTGTTTGAGAAGTAACGTTAGTTGCATTCCACACAAATGGTTGCTTTTTCCTAAGATATTCTTTTGCTTCTTCTTGCGCAGTAGCAATAACGGCGCCTTGCGGGTCTTTGGGGTCAATCTTTAATCTTCTCCTGATTGCATCCAAAGAAACAACGGGCAAATTGGAAAAGTTGTTTTCTATAAAAGTGTCCTTACCCGTACCCGGCAAGCCGGAAAGAAGTATGACTTCTCCCCACGTTGAGTCGAATAGCGAATCTCCTTGCCAATCGGTTTTACCCTTAAAATATGCCCTTTGACTAAAAGGAGAGGTAAATGCGTAAGGCTCTCTAAAGCACCCCAAATCTTCGCCCAGCATCTTAAAATATTCTAGGGCATCCAGTTGTTCGTCCTTATCTGCGCTTATTCTTCCCAAAACGTCGGCTTTTTCCAAAACGTATAATTTTAGTAAACTAAAACCTTTGCAAAGGTTACCGTTTGCGCCAATTTCCAACATTCTTCTTTCCGCATTACTTTTCTTTGCCGCATAACTCGGGAAAGCGTGATAGCGTATCAAAAAGGAAATGCTTTCCCTTACGTTTCTCTCTTCTTCGTTCCCGGCAAGACCTATTACCTTCCACAAAAACTCTCTTGCCATAACGGCGCCTTTTACTGCGTGCCCAACGGAAACTATTCTTCCGTCTTCTATCTTTGTGCGCTTCGGCTTTGCAATATCGTGAAGAAGAGCCGTCAAAAAAAGAATCAACTTATCTTCCGCCCCGCTATTCTTGTATTCATCCAGGCCGACCATTTGCTCAACAACCATTTTTGTGTGCGTTAAGACGTCCCCTTCTCCGTGCCACTCGGGCTCTTGTGGAGTTTTTGCCATTGCATCAAAAAAGATACCAAACTCACTATTTTCTAGTTTAGTCCAATCTATCTTGCCATCTTCTTGTGGCAATAATGCCAAAAGGCTATTAAGTTTTTGCGACTTAAAATTACTCATCTTTTAGTTGGTTTGGTATTATAGGTTTGTTTAGCCAATGTCCTTCCGCTTGCAATACGCTTTGAATAAACGATGCCCTAACGTATTTTAATCTATCGGTAACAATGCCGTTTTCTTCTATTTTTATATATAAACCTTCCATTTTTACGCTTGGGTCGGTTTCCTTTACCGCACGCTCTACGTCATGCCCAAGCCTTTCGGTAACAAGGCGTAGTCTTTCTATGTGATTTTCGGTTATATAATTAGAATTCCCTAGGTATGCTAATACGCTTTCTTTGGTCTTATATACTCCGCTTCCCAAAACGGGGACGGAAGATATTATCCCTATTTTGTTGGTAATTTCTCGTCTTGACGGAGTATCCAGGAAAACCTTTTTCTCTCTATCAAAGATATCGAACTCCATAAAATAATCGGGGAGAGCATCATAGAATACCGCGTGTTTTGCATACATCCACTCGCCGTACATAACGTAGCGATCTCCTAACGCATCAAAAAGAGCGTCTTGATTTGCGTTTGCCCATTGCTTAAAAAGATTATAGTGTCTTTCTCGGTATCCACCGATTAGATAGTGTCCGCGACTTTGCAAAAGTAAATTACCGTCGCCATCAAAAGACACGGCGGTGTTTGCTCCGTCGATTTTTTCTTCTATGACTATATTTTTGCCAAGCACGTAGTCGAATTCTACTTGGCTCATATCTTCGTCCCCCGCTTGCAATCTTGAACCTTGCAAGTGCGGTGTGCGGGGATATTTAATTATCTTATAATCGTAACTCATACTATTTCCTTGCTATCATAAATAGATGGCCTTGTACTCCATCAAAAGATAAACTCTTTACTCCACATTCGTTAAAATAGTTCATTAACTTTTCTTTCGTCAAAAGATGTATATGCTCGGGATTATCATCCGCCTTACTCGGCACCGTAACCACGATATACTCGTTGGAAAGATTTACTGCGTTTCGTATGGCTGTTTTTACGTCGGGAATATGCTCCAAAACTTCAAGTAACGTTACTACGTCGAAGGTTTTGTTGGGACTATAAGAGCAAAGGTTGGCCTTTTCTACGTTAAAGTCATATCCGCCGCCAAGGGCAATATCTTGTAAAAACTCCACTCTTTCATCAAGAATATCAATGGACGTTACTTTTACGCCACAAAAAGCATCCAAAAGCGGAAACAAAAAGGCTCCGCGACCACTACCCACGTCCAAAAGGCTATCAAAACTTATACTTCTAAGAAAGCCCATAACCTTTTGAGCGCGCGGAAGTACGTTACTTCTTTTGAAGTAATGCGTCTTAATGCCTTCGTTATCCGCGACCTTTATCAAGCTCGTTTCGTCATAAATTTCTTCTACTTGCTCTACCTTGCCTTGCTTTTTTAGTCTACCTAAAAGCGCAGAGCGCAGTAACCCTTGATAATATCTGTTTTGCATTTAGTCTTCTTGTATAATTTCCCTGCTCTTTATTTTTGCCTTATCGATATTTTTATCGTTTACCTTATCTTTTACCCTAGTGAATTGATATTTTACCCTTTCCGTTCCTTGTTTGAGTTGGAATGAAATCTCGTTGGAAACAAGGTCTTCGCGTTTGGGATAAAAATTAAAAGATATATCGCTAACGTGGGTTTTTACGACAAGCTCTCCATCCACTACGGAATATTCGCTTTGTGGAAAATCTCGTATCTCTATCCTGTCTACTACGATGGCATCTTCTTGATTGTAGAACATCGTATACGAGTGCGTGCTTTTTTGCTCTTGTCCACCAACCAATTTGTATATTACGTCAACCTTCGTATCTCTTTTTATTACTAAGATAAAGTACTCGTAGTTTTCTTCAAACTCATACTCTTCACCCGAATAGTGCTTATAGTAGTATTCTTCCAAAGCATATATGCCTTCCAATTCTTCCGCAGTGCCCTTATTAAATATGCAACCGCACAAAGAAAATGCGAAAACTATTGCTAGAACTAAAACTAATATTCTATATGCTTTTTTCATACTTTACCCTTATAGCGTTATTTTTATTATTTTATCACACGCGCGTAATTTAGTCAATATCGGGTAAAAGCACGCTACGTTGAAGAAAGCGGGAAAGAATAGCAATAAAATACTGCCGAGTATACGACAAGCGGTAAGTACGTTTGCAATATATTTCTTCATGCGTTCACCTGCGAATTGGAATTTGTCAATATCGATTACCATACAAAACTTTCGCTTTTTCGGTATATTTCTTTACAAACTCGGTCTTTGCGTTTGTATAAGCATCCCTGTTATGTTCGTACTTTTTCCATAAATTTAATTTCAAATCTTCGTA